>JAEZEK010000443.1 GCA_023417735.1 Pseudomonadota bacterium
GCCGCGGCGATGCGCGGCGCCGGCGTGGAGCACCTCGAATGCCGCTTCGGCGACCGCGGCCGCCAGGCCGTGCGCTTCGCCACCGTGGAAACCGCGCTCACTCTCCTGCGCCGGATGGCGGAGTAACAGGCGGAGGTCGTGGCCCAGGACGCGTCTGCAGTGCGCCGCACTGCGCGTCCGGCGGCGATCACGGTCGCCCGAATGACATGAGCAGCGACGGGGTTCTAGTTGACGAGCCGGTAGAACTCGCGAGGCGAGCTCGAACCGATGAGATACCCCTTGCCCACCGCGATCATGCCCCGTCTGTTCATCACGTCGGCCTGGAAGATGCCCGGAAATCCTCGTGGCGGGTTGCTCCCATTGGACCGGGTGGCGCGGAGATAGCCGAACACGAGGAGATCGACCGCTTCATCGTCGAAACGATGCGGCTCCGCCTGATGCAAGGTCTTCCAGTACTTGGTATTCCGCCGAGCCGACTCGACATTGTAGAGCTTCTTGTCGCTGGCGTTCGGATCCCGGTACTGCTCGCAAAGGCTCATCCAGTCGTCGATGTAGGCCAGCACATTCCGCGAATCGCCGACGCGTGCTCTGAGATCGCGAACGTGCCGGACCCATATGCCCTGGCGTGAACCATTGAAGACCTCGAGGTCGAAGAAATAGGCCAGAAGGCGCGGGCTGACCTCCGCGGGGCGGCCGGTGTCCCGGTTCCACGCCCGCGCAAGGCGGTACGACGACTGCATCCGCGTCTCCACCAGCGCCTTCTGATGGGCCCTGATGGGCGGCTGGTCGAGCCATGCCGAAAGATCCTGCCGAACGGAGCGCCGAACACGCCTTATGAGAGGATCGGAAGCGGTGGCCGTGGTCCATCCTCGCACGACCTCGTTTGCCGCGGACCTGCTCGACCGCCGATGCGCATGATCGAGCAAGACTTTCAGGTCGCTTCTGATCCCGGCCGGGGCCAGCTGGACGTCCGCAGCGGACATCCTGCTCAGCAGGCTCGTATAGAGGCTGCCCGTGCCGTGGTTCCACTGGAGATAGCCCAACGATATTCCGTCTATTCCTCCGATGTTGGTGTAAGGGTCAGCGCCGCCGCCCTCGAAAAGGCCGACAATGTTCCGGGCGGCCTCTGCCAGCGCCGGGGGCACGGGGACGACCGGCGGCCGGTTGAGGGATTCGTTGTCGATCGGCGGGGACGAAAGCGGCACCCTTTGCCCGCCGGGAAGGAGACCCGGGCATGCAGCCGCTCGTTCCTGAGCGGTTGCAGGCCCTGCAAGGGCCAGGAGCAACATTGCGGCGATCACGATACGCAAACGCACCTGCCCCTCCCTCGCCGTTCGGCAGCACCACATTGCAGCCTCGCCGAGACAAGCCACTATCGCTCCAATACTTTAGCGCCTGAGAACTCCGTAACGGTATCAAAGCAGAGACGGCTGTAAAGTCCGGAGCAATACAATTGGGTAACACGCTTCCCGAGTCAGGCGTCGATCGGCACGGCGGCGCTGTAGATGACGGCGGCGCGGGCCTCGAAGGCGTCCGCAAAGGTGCGGAAGACGCGGTCGAACATCGCGCCCATCAGAAGCGCCAAGGCGCGGCTGCGGAACTCGTACTGGATGCAGAAGCTGATGAGCGAGCCGCCTTCGGGGTGCGGCTCGAAGCTCCAGCTGTTCTCCATCGAACGGAACGGCCCGTCGAGGTAGTCGGCGCGGATCTCCAGCATCGGCCGGTCGAGCGTGACCTTGCTGGTGAAGGTCTCGCGCAGGAGCTTGTAGCCGACCGTCATGTCGGCGACGAGGATCTCGCGCTCGCCGTCCCGCCGCCTGGCGCGTACGTCGAGGCGCTCGCAGAACGGCACGAACTCGGGATAGCGCTCGACGTCGGCGACGAGGTCGAACATCAGCTCTGGCGGGTGCGGGACCCGGCGGGTCGTCCGGAACTCGGGCATGGGACCGCCGCGTCAGCCGCGGCTCGCGCGGGCCGCCTTCAGGCGGGCGAAATCCTCGCCGGCATGGTGCGACGAGCGCGTGAGCGGGCTCGCGGAGACGAGCAGGAAACCCTTCGCATAGGCGATCGTCTCGTAGGACTTGAAGGCTGCAGGGGTCACGAATTCCTTCACCGGATGGTGCTTGCGGGTCGGCTGGAGGTATTGGCCGATGGTCAGGAAATCGACGTCGGCCGTCCGCAGGTCGTCCATCAGCTGGAGCACCTCGTTCCGCTCCTCGCCGAGCCCGACCATGATGCCGGACTTGGTGAAGAGCGTCGGATCGAGCTCCTTCGCCCGCTGCAGCAGGCGGATGGAATGGAAGTAGCGCGCGCCCGGCCGGACCGTCAGGTAGCGCGACGGCACGGTCTCCAGATTGTGGTTGAAGACGTCCGGCTTCGCTTCGACCACGGCTTCGAGCGCGCCGGGCTTGCGGAGGAAATCGGGCGTCAGCACCTCGACCGTGGTCGCCGGCGACTGCCGGCGGATGGCGCGGATGACGGCTGCGAAATGCCCTGCCCCGCCGTCGTCGAGGTCGTCGCGGTCGACGGAGGTGACGACGACGTGGGTCAGGCCCATCTTCGCGACCGCGTCCGCGACATGGGCGGGCTCGTCCGGATCGACCGGCCCGGGCAGCCCGGTGCGCACATTGCAGAAGGCGCAGGCGCGCGTGCACGTGTCACCGAGGATCATGAAGGAGGCATGCTTCTTCGACCAGCATTCGCCCATGTTGGGGCAGCCGGCCTCCTCGCACACGGTGACGAGCTTGTGCTCGCGCACGATGTCGTGCGTCTCGCGCCACCCGGGTGAACCGGGGGCGCGGACACGGATCCATTCGGGCTTCCGCAGGAGCGGCGTATCGGGACGATGCGCCTTCTCGGGATGGCGGGGCCGGGCTTCGCCCGTCTCGGGGCGAAGCGTGTCGATCAATGTGACCAGGACTCTCTCCCTATCTGCGGCCCCGGACCATACGCCCGATCCAGATCAGGAGGCTCGCCCCGATGACCGCCACGACGAGTTGACCGATGAAGCCGCCGAGCGTCCCGCCCATCAGCGCAACAAGGATCGCGTTCAGGATGACCGCGCCGAGTATGCCCAGGATGATGTTCATCAGCAGGCCGTGATCCGCCTTCATGATCTTCTCGGCGATCCACCCGGCGAGTGCGCCGATGATGATCGTCATGATCCAGCCGAAACCTTCCATCCGTCAGCTCCTTTGATCCGGCCCCGATCGGATCCCCCGCGTGCTGTAAACGTGGACAAGCGGACCAAGGGCGTCAAGGACACGGCCCCTGCGCCTGCAGTGCGGGTCGCCGCCACGCTTCCCTACCGAGCTGCCGGCGACGCGCCGAGACGTATCAACTCGGGCGCGTCGGTCAAGCGCGTCGGAGGCATGGCAGCCCGCCCGCACGGGCATGCCCTGCAGCGCAGCATCAGATGATCGCCGGACGCCTCAGCCGTCCGAGTGCTCCGTTGAGGAAGGCGCCGGTCCCGACAAGGACGGCCAAGAGCACGAGCCAGCCGCCGACCACCGGCACGATCCAGACGAGGCCGAGCACCACACCGCCGACGAGCAGCATGAGAAGCGTGCGGCCGAAGCCCGGCGGCCCGTCGAACCGGCGCCATCCGGCCAGGCCCATCGCCGCGACGGCGAGGCCTGCGAGGAGCACGAACGGCAGCACGAGCAAGAGCGCGAACCCGACGGGGGCACCGAGCCCCGTCATCATCAGGAGGAGCGCGAGCACGGGGATGGCGAGGGCAGCGAGCACGCCGAACGCCGCGCTCGTGAGCGGGCGCCGCGCAACCGAAGCGGCGCCGTCCTGGACGGCTCCCCGCGCGAGCAGATGGAGCACGATCCCGGCGACGAGGATGGCGCCCGCGATGAACAGCGCGACCATCAGATGCCTCGCCCAGGCCGGCAGGCCGCCCCAGGCCTTCGGCTCGTCGGCCCGGACGGTTCCGGCGACCTGCGCGCCCGGGCGGATTTCGGGCTCCCTGTCGGACTGGAAGACCAGATCGCCGCCGAGCAC
>JAEZEK010000449.1 GCA_023417735.1 Pseudomonadota bacterium
CTGCAGCAGGGTGTTCTCGCCGGCGCTGCGCGCGGAGAAGGACGAGCGGCAGCGGCTGGAGCAGGCGCTTCGTACCGCACTGGAGCGCGGCGAGTTCGAGCTGCACTACCAGCCCCAGGTGAGGCTCGGGAGCGGCGAGATCATCGGCGCCGAAGCGCTGATCCGGTGGCGCCACCCCGAACGCGGGCTCCTCACGCCCGGCCTCTTTCTCCCGATCCTGAAGGAGCTTCCGATCGCGCAGGCGGTCGGGGACTGGACGATGGCGGAGGCGTGCAGGGAGGCGGCGAGGCTGCGCAGGAGCGGCGCCGGCATCCGCGTGTCCATGAACCTGTTCCAGGAGCAGTTCCGCGCAGGCCGGCTCGTGGAGGTGGTCGAGCGCGCGCTCGCGGCGAACGCCCTCCCGCCGGAATGCCTCGAGCTCGAGATCACGGAGACGATCCTGCTCGACGGCGACGACACCATCCTGACGACGCTCCGCCAGCTGCGGGACATCGGCGTGCAGATCGCCTTCGACGATTACGGCACCGGCTACGCGTCGCTCAGCCTGCTGAAGGGCTTCCCGCTGACGCGCCTGAAGATCGACCGCAGCTTCGTGCAGACGGTGGTCGCCAGCAAGGGCGACATCGCCATCATCGACGCCGTCGTCCAGCTCGGCAGGAGCTTCGGGCTCGGCGTCATCGCGGAGGGCGTGGAGAGCGCGATGCAGGAGCGGATCCTGCTCTCGCTCGGCTGCACGGAGGCGCAGGGCTTCCTCTACAGCCCCGCCATTCCCGCCGACGACCTGCTGGCGCTCCTCCTGCTGCAGGGCGAGCCGGCCGGCCATCGGGCCGCCTCGCGCCACTACGCCTGAGGATCAGAGCATCTCGAGCGGCCGCTTCCTCCCGGGAGGCGGAAAGAGCGCATCGAGCCCAGCCGCCGTTTCCGGGCTGAGCGCGATGGCGCGCGCGGCATGGTTCTCCTCGAGGTGGGCGATCGAGCCCGCCTTGGGGATCGCGATCACGTTCGGGCGCGCGAGGACGAAGGCGAGCGCGAGCTGCGCGGGCGTGATCCCCTCCAGCGCCGCGAGGCGGCGCAGCTCGGGGCGCGCCAGGAGCCTGCCCTGCTCCACCGGCGAATAGGCCATCACTGGGATGCCCCGCTCGGCGCACCACGGCAGGAGGTCGAACTCCACGCCCCGCCGGGTCAGGTTGTAGAGGATCTGGTTCGTCGCCGGCGGCGCCCCGCCCGCCGCGGCGGCCAGATCCTCCAGGTCGTCGACGTCGAGATTGCTGACGCCCCAGTGCCGGATCTTGCCCGCCGCCTGGAGGTGCGCGAACGCCTCGAGCGTCTCAGCGAGGGGAATGCGCCCGCGCCAATGGAGGAGATAGAGGTCGATGCGGTCGGTGCGCAGCCGGCGGAGGCTGGCGTCGCAGGCGGCGACCGCCCCGCTCCGCCCGGCGTTCTCCGGCATCACCTTGGAGACCAGGACCACCTCGTCGCGCCGGCCCGCGACCGCCTCGCCGACGAGCTCCTCGGCCGCGCCGTCGGCGTACATCTCCGCCGTGTCGATCAGCGTCATGCCGAGATCGATGCCGCGCCGGAGGGAGGCGATCTCCTCCGACCGCCGCCGGCGGTCCTCGGCCATCCCCCACGTGCCCTGCCCGAGCGACGGCACCGTCTCCCCCGACGGAAGCCTCGCCATCCCATTGGGCACTGTCATGATCAGGTCCGACACTCCGATCAGCCGGCGAACGAGACCCGACGGCCGCCGGTGCGGCGCTCAGGGATCCGAGCGCGGCGGATGCAGCGTACACGCGAATCCGGCCGGTAGATATACTGCGCCGGCTAAATCTTCTCGAGCGCAAGCGGCACGGCGGCGTAGATGCCGGCGCGCAGCAGCAGGTCGGCGACCCGCCGCGGGCTCGCGCCGGCCTGTTCGTGGCGGGCCGCCAGCCGGCGGGCGACGGGAGCCACGTGAAGCACGCCGCCGGTCTCGATCGCCTCGGCCACCGCCTTGCGTATGTCGTCGAGCAGCGCGCTCTCCATCGCGAAACCTCCCCGCCCGCCCCGCCGCTGATTCGCGGAGACGGACCTCGCGGTAGCGGGACGGCGTGATCATAAGATGACGGGGCGCGGCCTGCCGCGTCGTACGGGACGGGTCAGACGATCCGGACCACGAAGGCCGTGCCCGGGTCGAGCCGCTCGTAGCGAACCTCGCCCTGCAGCTGGCGCGCCAGCCCCTCGACGATGCGGAAGCCGAGCGAGCGGCGCTTGCGCTCGTCGAAATCGGCGGGCAGGCCGACGCCCTTGTCCGAGACCCGGAGGACGGCGCCGCCTTCCGGCGTCCCCGCCAGGGTCACCTCGATCAACCCGCCCTCCGGGTAGGCGTATTTCAGGCCGTTGGTCACGAGCTCGTTGAGGACGAGTGCGATCGGAACGGCGCGGTCCATGCCGGTCTCGACCGGCTCCGCATCGATGGCGATCCGGACGCCCGGCCTGGCGCTCGCCCGCTCGATGTCGGCGCACAGCTCCGCGAGGTACAGATCGAGGCGGACGCTCTCGGTCGTGACCCCGGCATAGAGCCGCTCGTGCACGGCCGCGACGATCCGAATGCGCGACTGCGCCTCCTGGAACACCCTGCGCTGATCCGGGTCGGCGATCGCCGCGCTCTGCAGCGACAGCATGGAGGAGACGAGCTGCAGGCTGTTCTTGACCCGGTGGTTCACCTCCCGCAGCAGGATCTCCTTGGCGGCGAGCGCGCTGCGGAGCGCCTCGTTGGTCTCCTTGCGCTCGGTGACGTCGAGGATGGTGCCGATCAGGCGGACCGGCTTGCGAGCCGCCTCGTCGTAGAGCATCTGACCGCTGCCCTGGACCCAGCGCACCGTCCCGTCCGGCCGCACGATGCGATGCTCGACCGCAAGCCCGCCGCCGCTGGCGGGGTCGAAGGTCGCCTGCACCGTGTCGTGCACCCGATCGCGGTCGGCCGGATGGAGCAGGTCCATCCAGAGCTCGTAGGAAGGCGCCTCGCCCGCGGGGAGGCCGAAGATCTCGCACAGCCGATCGGACCAGATCGTGCGGCCCGTGCCGATCTCCCAGTCCCAGATCCCGATGCCGGTCGCCTCGATGGCGAGGGCGAGGCGGCGCCGCTCGACTTCGGCCTCGGCGGCGCGGAGGTTCGCCTCCAGAGCCCGAAGCTCCGCCTCGCGCCGCGCGTGCACCTTCTCGGTGACGTCGATGGCAAGCGTGACGACGCCCTCCGTGCCGCCGGCCTCGCCGAGGAGCGGCAGGTGCGCCAGGTCCCAGCAGAGCCGGCGGCCGCTCTCCTCCGCCTCCAGCATCACCTCGCGCAGGAGCGCGGGCTTTCCGGTCGCGAGCACCGCATCGCGGCCGGCGCCGCCGCCGGCGGACTCGATCGGATCCCGCAGGTCCGCGGCCGTGCTCCCGACCGGGCCGGCGCCTTCCAGGCCCAACAGCTTGCGGTAGTATCGGTTCGCGTGCACGAACCGGTGCTCGGGACCGACCGTCACGGCGATCGCGACCGGCAGCACCTCGATCAGCGTCCGCAGCGCCTCGCCGCCCAGCGCGACGCCCGTTTCGCCGAATTCGATGCCGCGCAGCTCCCGTATCCACGGCAGCAGCGATCCCAAGGGCATGCCGCACCCACCTCCCGCACCTTGTTGTGCCGGATCGCCGAGCGGCGTCAACAGCTAAGTAGGGAGGCAGGCCGACACCCGGGCGAACGGCACGCCAGGACGACCACGAGGCAATCGTACGTTGTAAGTGGGTTGTGCCGCGGGTCAGTCTTCCTCCGCGTCGGCCTTCTTCGGCTCGACCGAAAGGAAATCGGCGAACGCCTCGAGGCCTTCGACATGGCTGCAGAAGATCTTGATGCCGACCATGATCGGGACCGCGATCAGCATGCCGACGATGCCCCACAGCCAGCCCCAGAAGGCGACCGCCAGGAACACGGCGACGGCGTTCATGGCCAGCCGGCGCCCGACGATCATCGGCGTCAGGAACTGCCCTTCGATGGTCGTGCAGAGCAGGTAGACCGCGGGCGCGTAGAGGGCCTGCTGCAGGGTCGGGTATTCCATGATCGCCGCGAGCGCCACGGTGCCGACGCCGAGCAGCGCGCCGACATAGGGGATGAAATTGGCAACCGTGGCGAGCGTGCCCCAAAGGACCGGATTCGGCATGCCGACGGCCCACAGGCAGAGGCCGACGGCGACGCCGAGGCCGATATTGATGAGCGAGATCGTCAGGAGGTAGCGCGACAGCTCGCGCTCGATGTCGTGCGCGATCCGCATGGCCCGCTTCTTGTCCGTGAAGGAGGGCATGGCGCGCACGATCTTCACGTAGAAGAGATCGCCCGAGGCGAGCAGGAAGATGAGCAGGACGACGGCGAACACCGCCTTCGCCGCGAGATCCGCCAGCCCTTCGGCGGCGCCCGACGCCAGGCCGGGCTCGCGGACGACGACCTCCTGCACGTCGTCCTGCGCCGGCTCCCGCTCGCCCTTGGTGAGCTTGTCGACCTGCTCGGAGGCCTGCTCGATCTGCTGCACGGGGTTGCGGAGCGAGCCGAGCTTGCGCTCCAGCTCGTAGCCGACGAGCGGCGCCTGCGCCATCCAGCGCCCGACCGGGTCGGAGAGGACGTAGGCGCCGGTGCCGATCCCGATAATGCCGGAGCCGACGAGGAGCGCGGCCGTGATGAAGGCCGGGATGCCGCGCCGCGAGGCGAAGCGCACGATCGGGCTCAGCACCAGCGCGAAGAGGAACGCCAGCGCCACCGGCAGGAGGAAGCCCTTGGCGAGGTAGAACAGGCCGGCGAGCAGGATGAAGAAGATGCCCACGACCGCCCAGCGCGGGGCGGCATGGGGCGTCTCCGCGACGACCTCGACCGGCGGCGTTTCGACCGGCGGGGCGGGCGCGGGGAGAGTGCTGTCGTTCAACGGTTCGGCCTGTGTGATCGAGACCGAGAATGCCCGGTCGGGCCGCCCTGTTCCAGCAATCGGGAAACGAAGTTAAGTCCCTGCCGCCCCTCGCCTCACCGCCACCAGGCCAGCGGGTCGGCGCCGAACAACCGGAGGTGACCGTCCGCCACCAGCAGGAGGTAGGCGAGCAGGCCGAGCGCGGCCCCCGCTGCACTTCGGGTGGTGTAGATCGGAGGTGCGCGGCCGGCGAGGAGAGCCGCGAAGGGAAGCGCGGAGGTCCGGCGCGCCGCTTCCGCCCAGGCCGCGTCGCCGAGCTTCCGCCGCGCACGCCGGTCGGCGACGGCCATGCCGCGCCAGGCGAAGACTGCGAAGGCGCCGAAGAGCAGGACCGACACCAGGTCGCCGTTGGCGACGAGGTGCGAGGCCGCCCACAGCAGGAACGCCCAGAGGAGCGGGTGGCGGGTGATCGCCAGCACGCCGCCGATCCGCGCCGCATCCGGGGCGCCGCGAAAGCCGACGGACAGCGGGTTGGGCTCGGCGAGCGCCGCCCCGAACAGGGCGGAGGCGAACGGCATCACGATCAGCGGCACGGCCGCAGTGACGGGCGAAGGGGGCCAGAGCTCGATGTAGGGCGCCCGCGCCGCGGCGAGGATGACCCAGCCGAGGAGCACGAGCGAGAGGGCGGCATAGAGGCCGATGTAGAGCGGGCGGCCGAGCGCCGCGATCAGGCGCCCGCGCAGGCCGGTCGCGGCCGGGATCACGTGGGCGAGCAGGAAGACGGCGATGGCGGCGACGAATTCGGTCATGAGGGGACGGGCGGGACGATGGCGACCCGCTCCTCTTATCCGCTCGCCCGCGCTTCGTCGCCTGCGCTTCAGCGCAGGTCGGCGCGCGGACCGGTCAGCACCTTCCAGTAGCCG
>JAEZEK010000109.1 GCA_023417735.1 Pseudomonadota bacterium
CGCGTCATTGCCGCGGGGGCGGCCGTCCGTATGATCCGCGCGCGCCCGGGGCCCCTGTGGCGGAATGGTAGACGCGGCAGACTCAAAATCTGTTGCCTGCAAGGGCGTGCTGGTTCGAGTCCGGCCAGGGGCACCACACCGAGCCTGCGCCTGCCGCGCGCGAACCGGCCGGCGCCGGCCGTCCGTTCATGGCCGCCGGAGCTGCGGCGCCGATCCGGGCGAATTCGCGGGCGCCGCGGCGGTCCCTCTTCGATTCATCTGACCGGCAAAGTATCGTTTCGCATGCCCGAACCTGGTCTCTGCTCTTGCGTTGATCCCGGCATCGAATATCTGGACAGTGCATGCGGCTTCGCAAACGACGACCTTCCGGCCAGGACGCTCTCGAACGGATCGAAGACGTCGAACCTGCCGGCATGGCGGCCGCGCGGGACTGGTCGGCGGTGCCGGCCCTCGACGCCGACGGGTTCACGATCGCCACCTACAACATCCACTCCTGTGTTGGCCTCGACGGCCGCCGCGACCCCGAACGCGTGGCGGCGGTGCTGGCCGAGCTCGATGCCGACATCATCGCGCTCCAGGAGGTGGATTCGCGGCGGGTGAAGTCCGGCCGAGGCTGGGTGGATCAGTTCGAGTACCTCGCCAAGCTCACCGGCTACCACGCTATTCCCGGGCCGAACGTGGTCGATCATTCCGGTTCGTTCGGGAACGTGGTGCTCAGCCGGTATCCGGTGGTGCGCTCGCATCGGATGGACCTGTCCTTCACCGCCTGGCGCGAGCCGCGGGGCGCGATCGACGTGGAGGTTGCGCTGGGAAGCCGGCGGCTGCGCGTCGTGGCGACCCATCTCGGGCTGAGCGTCCGGGAGCGTCATACGCAGGTCCAACAGCTCCTCGCGCTCCTCAGGGCGCGCGCCGACCGCGACCTGCCCTGCGTCCTTCTCGGCGATCTCAACGAGTGGCGCCCGCGTGGGGGCAGCCTGCGGCCGCTGATGAGCCAGCTGCAGCCTTCGCCCCAGCTGGCGACGTTTCCGACATGGCGGCCGCTCCTGCCGCTCGACCGGATCTTCGTGAACGGCACCAGCATGGACCATGTCGCCGCGCATCGCTCGGCCGACTCCCGGGTCGCCTCGGATCATCTGCCGCTGAAGGCGGTGTGCAGCTGGAATGACTGACATTGCGGCGGAACGCCGACCAACCCCCCGGGGAGTGACCGAATGAGTTCCGAGCTGGCGCGGACGCGCCCGGCCGACGCCACCGCATCTCCGGCAGCGACGTGTCCGATCCTGGTGCCCGGCCGCAATTGCTGGCGGGTCGAGCGTGCCACGCGGGCGGCCCTGCTGGTCGACGCGATCAGCTATTTCGCCGCCGCGAAGGCGGCCATGCGCAAGGCCGAGCGTTCCATCATGCTGATCGGGTGGGACTACGACCCGCGCATCCGGCTCGAGCCTCATCGGGACGATGCCGAGGAGCCGGACCGGCTCGGCGATCTCCTGGAATGGCTCGTGGCGCACAGGCCCGGCCTCGAGGTGCGCGTCCTGAGATGGGACATGCCGCTTCCGCTCGGCCTCGCCAAGCATTCGAAGCTCGCGCTCCGCATCAGGGACTGGGTGACCGACGTCCGCATGAACCTCAAGCTCGACGGGACCCATCTCGCCGGCGCATCGCATCACCAGAAGCTGCTCATCGTCGACGACCGCATCGCCTTCTGCGGCGGCATGGATTTCGGCTGCAACCGGTGGGACCGGCCGGGCCACGTCTCCGACGACCCGTGCCGGATCGATCCCGACGGCTCGCCCTATCCGCCGCGCCACGACGTCACGATGGCGGTGGAAGGTCCGGTCGTGGACGCGCTGTCGGCGATCGCGCGCGAGCGCTGGCGGCTCGCGATCGGGGAAACCGTGACGACCGCGAAAGGCGAGCACGATTGCTGGCCCGACCATCTGGCGGTGGACATGACCGACGTCCCGGTCGGCATAGCGCGCACCGAGCCGGAATGGTACGGCGCGCCGGCCGTGGGCGAGAGCGGCGCGCTTTTCCGCGACATGATCGCGGGCGCGCGGCGGAGCATCTTCCTGGAGAACCAGTATTTCACCGGGGACCCGATCATCGCCGCCCTCGAGAAGCGCCTGGCCGAGCCGGACGGGCCGGAGGTGATCGTCATCAATCCCGAGCAGAGCCCGGGCCGCTTCGAGCGGATCGCGATGGACACGGTGCGCACCGTGCAGGTCGAGCGGCTGCGCAAGGCCGACCGCTACGGCCGGTTCCGGATCTTCGCCCCCTACAACGAGGCCGGGCAGGCGGTCATCATCCACTCGAAGGTCTCGGTCATCGACGACCGGCTGCTCCGCGTCGGGACATCGAACATCAGCAACCGATCGATCGGGTTCGACACCGAATGCGATCTCGCCATCGAGGCGCAGGCGGGTGCGGCGAACGACGAGGCGACGCGGCAGGCGATCAGGGCTTTCGGCATCGGGATCCTTGCCGAGCATGCCGGCACGGAGCCTGCCGCTTTGGCGGCCGCCCATGCCGAGACCGGCAGCCTGATCGCGGCCCTTGAACGCGCCGCAGCCCCCGGACGGCTGCGCCCGCTGCCCGAGGCCAAACCGACGCCCTTCGCGCGCTGGGCGACGCGGCGCCACCTTTTCGACCCGATGGACGCGAAGGACGCGTGGTGGCTGCTGCACCGGCCCTGGCGCCCGCGCGGCGAGCATTCGAGCGGGCCCCTAGCCTCCTGACGTTCGTCCCGTTAGGCCTTGCGGGCCGGGGGAGGCGCGGGGCGTAGCGGCCGATAGTCCGGCTCCATGCAGCCCGCCTCCTCGTCCGTCATGGCCGAGGCGGCAGCCACGTGGTGGGCGATCGGCTCGCCGCCGCCATCGCCGAAGATCGGATGATCCGTCTGCCGCCCTTCGGCCTCGTCCTGGTTCGGCGCCGGCGCGGATGGGTGCCGGAGCTCATCGGGTACGTCGAGCCGGGAGCGCCGGCTGAACGTGGCCTTGTCTTTCCCCGCCATGGTCGTCCTCGCTTGGATGAACGGGGGTAACGGACGGATCCCCGTCGCCGTTCCGGCCGAACCTGTCGGGCGGCTTTCGTAGGCGGAAGGCGACGCCGTCCCAGAGGGTGAAGGGCCGCGTGCCGGCTTCCTCCAGCGCGAGGCCGCAGCGCGTCGCGGCGCGGGCCAGGTCGCCGGCGTCGGCATCCAGGTCGCTGCGGTACGAATAGTTGAGGATCGCAAGGGTGCCCTCCGGCCGCAGCACCCGCGCCGCCTCCTCGACGTGGCGCTCCGCCAGTCCGCCGCCGGCGAGCACGAGATAGGGAAAGCTGTCGAGCGCCAGGACGAGATCGAGCGTGCCGTCCGGGCAGATCGCAAGATCCCGCCCTTCGGTGACTTCGAGCCTCACGTTCGGCAGACCGGCGCAGGCGCGCCTCGCCGCGCCGATCATCCCGGCCGAGACGTCGATGCCCGTGACGGTGCGCACCAGCGGTGCGAGCGCCGCGGCCATCCGACCCGCGCCGCATCCGAAGTCGAGCACGTCAGTGCGCGGCCCGATCAGCCCCCATCCCCGCAATACGTCGACGGCCTCGCCGGTGATGCGGGCGAGAAGGGCGGGATCGCCGAGCGAGTAGAGCGCGGCGCCCGCCATCGGGGAGAGCCGCGCCAATCGGTCGAACGTCCCGGCCCAGAAGCGTGCATCCTGCGCCGGTCCGGTGCCGTCATGGCGCGCTTCCGCAAGGACCGCCCTGATCGTGCGCCATGCTGCGGGATGCGCACGCAGCATCTCGCCGAGGGCGTCCAGCCTCTCGCGCTCCGGTCCGCTGAGACCCGCCGAAGCGATGCCGGCGAGGGCGCATTCTGCCTGGCCCGGGTCCTCCGCCTCGGCGAGCAGGCGCATCAGGGCGACGTTGACGGGCAGTTCCCCGGCAAGAAGCGCCCTGAGCGGCTCCCTGAACCGTTCCGCCACGCCGGCAAGTGCGGCCGCAACCGTCGTCATGGATGCGGCTCGCGCCATAGCGTGCGTACCCAGTTGCGGCGGTCTTCGGCGCCCCAGGCGTACTTGTAGGGCTCGCCGCCGCGCAGGAAATGGAACGCGCTTGCGCCGGCCCCCGCGGCATCCGCGATCGCTTCGCCGATGAGGATCGTGCCGGGGCTCTCGAAGGCGTAGTCCGGATCGAACCCGCCCAGATAGGCATAGGCGTGCTGTCCGGAGCGCAGCCCGTAATAGGCGCCGACGGCGCGCCCGCCGATCTCGAGGACCTTCAGGTGCGCGAGGCCGCGCTCCGCGAGCGCGGGAAGGGCGGCTTCGTGGAAGACGCGAAGCCGCGGATCTGCGAGGACGCCCGTCTCCCCGCGAGACGCCCAGCGCCTGCCGTGGAGCTCGAAGAGGAGGTCGAGAAACGCAGGCACCTCATCCGGCTCGATGTCCCTCGTGCGCACTCGCCCGCGGCGGCCGGCGCGGCTCTGCGCCATGCGCAGCTTCCGGATCTGTCGCGCCGGTACGCTGCCGCGGAGCGGATCGGCTCCGGGCCGGAGCGGGAGCACGGGGCAGGGATCGGAGGGCTCCGCCGCTTCGTGGAAGCCGGCGGGACAGGGCAGATCGAGGGCGGCGGATCCGGGCGGCAGGTCGGAGAAGAGCCAGTGCGGCACGCCCGAGCCGGAGACGTGCCCGGAGATCGCCGCCAAGGCTTCTCCTGACGCCGCCGGGTCGACTAGGACATCGAGATGGTCGCTGACCGGAATGCCGATCGGCAGCGCGCGCCCGCTCCCGTCCTCGATGTAGAAGGGCGCGAGTCCGACCAGCCGTCCGTGGCTCCGCACCGCGAGCACGTGCAGCCGTCCCGGATGGAACGCCGACCACCACGCCCGGAGCCAGGCCGGCGTCTGGAACGGGGTCGCCGCCGGCGAGCGATGCCAGAGCGACCACCAGTCGGGCACGAGGCGGCCGAGCTGCTCCTCGTCGGATATGATCTCGACGGCGCAGCTCATCCGACACCACCGGCGCCGTAACGCTGGTCACGCAGGATTCTTCGGTACAGCCCGAGATAGCCGTCGATCATCAGCTCCATCGAGAACCGGCGCGCCGTGCTCCTGCAAGCCTGCGGATCGATCGCTTCGGCGCGCGCGATCGCGGCGGCCATGCCTGCGACGTCGTCGACCAGGAAGCCGGTCCGGCCGTTCTCCACCGTCTCGGCAAGCGCGCCGCGGTCGAAGGCGATCACCGGCGTGCCGCAGGCGAGCGCCTCGCGGGCAACCAGCGAGCTCGTCTCCGCCGCGAGCGAAGGCAGGAGCAGGCAGCGCGCCGCGCTCATGAGCCGCCGCTTGCGTGCGAAGCCGACGGGGCCGAGGAAGCGGCAGCGCGTCCCGAGCCTCGGCGCGACCTCCTCCTCGAAATAGCGGCGATGATCGGGGTAGGGGAACACCTCGCCGCCGACGAGGAGCGGCAC
>JAEZEK010000260.1 GCA_023417735.1 Pseudomonadota bacterium
CTCGTACCGCCTGATCGCGGGCCATTTCGGCTTCGACTATGCAGTCAGGACCGGCGCAGAGTTGGTTACTGTCCTTCGCGAGCCTGTGGACCGTATCGTGTCACTGTACCATTTCTGGCAGCAACTCCCCGAACGCGAGATGGTGCGGAAGATGACTCTGTCAGAGTTCGCGCAGTCCGACCACCACTCCATCCTGATCGATTTCGCGAACGCGCAGACATGGCAGATCGCCAGTGAACACACCTTGGAGCGCCGCAAGGCCCTGAGAGGGATCTCCGGCGAGGAACTCCTCGATCTCGCGAAGAAGAATCTCGAAAAGTTCCGTGTGGTCGGTGTCACCGAGAACATGCCTCGACTAGCCAGGGAACTCCGGAATGCATTTGGCTTCGACGTGAACCTCGGCATGAAGCGCAACAAGACTGCGAGTCGCGTTCATGTTGATGACATCACTGCGTCAGAAAGGGCGCTTATAGAGGTGAAAACCAGCCTGGATAGACAGTTGTATGAGTATGTCCTGTCGTTATATGATATTTAGATGAGTAGAATGCCTCAATTCATACTTCACGTTGGGTCTGGAAAGACTGGTACGTCATATATACAGGCCGCGCTTTCGTTAAATGAAAAGCTGCTGGCAAGGCACAATATTTACTATCCACGATCACCGAAGCACGATATTGCGGTATCCGGCGGTATTACCGGAGGCAATGGTCAGCGTATTGCTAATATACTTAACGGAAAAATATTCATTGGTGCGCGTAGGGATGCCCTCGGAGTAGATGCCGAGGAGGCAGTTTCTAGCGCAGAGGGGAAAGACATTCTGTTTTCTGCAGAGAGCATGCAATTCTTAACTGAGGAAGGGCTGATACAGCTTAAAAAGAGTATTGAGCAAGCGGGATATGTGGCGCGGGTAATAATCTATGTAAGGGATGTTGCAGATGCTGCGTATTCTAGCTATAATCAGGATGTGAAGCGGGGTGGGTTTTCAGGTACCTTCACGGAGTTTCTTTCCAAATACTACTTGATATTTGCAAGGACAATTCGGATTGTGAATGATGTCCTGGGGGCAGACGCCGTTGACGTTCGGAACTATAACCGCAAGAAGGCTATCCTCCTGGAGGATTTCAGGGCGGCACTGGGATTATCCGTATCTTTGAGAGCGCCCCCGCAAAGCGTTATCAATCGATCCTTGGATCTAGATGAACTTGTGCTGATGCGAGAGTTTAATAAGAGAATAGGAAGTCTTGGGGTGGCGTCCCGGGTGAGCGACGCAATAATATACGGAGCTCCGGATGTGAATCCGAGGGTCTTGATAACTGGCGCCGACGTTGAGTTGATGCGGCATAAGTTCTCGGCCGACGTCGCATATGTCAATTCCTTTTTGCCGGCTGATCAATGTATTTCGGTTGGCCAAGCGATCGCGAGTGCCTCGGATAGTGAAAAACAGGTACCTGAGGTGTCTCAAAGGGAGCGAGCACTTATATCAATAATATCAATGCTACTTACTCGGCAGAGAGTTTAGCTGCATTTGTGTGAGAATGTGGGCCGTCAGAACGCCTGGTGTTGATATTGCAAGTTACGCAGGCTCGTTCGACGGCAATCTGGCTGGAAGAGTGCGACGAGTATTGACGCCTAAAAAAACTAAGGGAATCGTTGTGAGCGGACGAGCGGGCGAATTGGGAGATTATCCCGCGCCAGCATCCACGGTGCAAGTTAACTGTGACTGGTAGCCGGAGATTTCCATCTGCTTGCCGCATATCTTAACAAATGTCTGTTTCTGCTGTTCGGTCCAGCGAACGTCATCAAGCGTCAAACGTTTTGACCAATCATGGGTGGAGAGATGCTGGATGCGGTCGTCTTGGAAGAGACGAATCCATGCTTCGGTCTTCTCAGGGCGCCCTAAATGGGCGCACAGTCGGCATGCCACGTCCGCTGCATTGTTGGTGAAATCGAACTGGTCAACCTCCAAGAATTGCACGCCGTCGGAGCGTGCTTGCGAGATCCGGGACATTGATGTCGACCAAATTCTGCATGCCTGTTCAAAGGGCGTGTCAAATTTCTTTAAAATGGAGGAGACGACCTCGATTCCGTTTCGCCGTGTCGCGACGATCTTCGCATTAGGGAAGGCCCGCTGGATCAGCGGCATGGTTGCCACTCCGCCCCCGGGGGTCTTGTCCACCCAACTGCCACCCGGGAACATCCGCTCATAGACAGATCTAATGAGGATCATGAAATCAGCTTCAAATGGCGCTGCGTCGACCATGTTGTTGATCGCCGTATTCTTTCCGGCGTGATGAAGCTTATAGGACTTCGCCTCGTTCAGCATTTTTTGGAACATGGGCATGACATGGCTTTCGCCTCGACCGGGAAGGCGCATTACCTTAAGCATACCACGACCGAGTATTGAGGTCCCCGAACGCGGGGACCCAACAATGAACACCTTAAGTGGCGCAGATTCCATGTGTTTGCTCACAGCTGCCGCTGAAGGACGTCGCGCGCCCGTGCTGCGGCACAAACCGACGAAGTGTCAGCCCAATTCCGATCCGACGAGAGCGGCCGGAGCGGCCACATAACCGCTCCGGCCCCTCGATATCACTGTTCGGCCGTCTCGGCGGACAGCTTCTGGCGGAGCGCGTCGCGCTCGGCCTTGATCTGCTGCATCTCGTCGCGGGCGCGGGCCGTGGCCTCGCGCAGCGCCTTGTGGCGCTCGTTCAGCTCGCGGAGGCGCTTGCGATCCGGATTGGGTGCCATGGTCATGGTCCTTTGTGGTTTGCGCCGGGACGTTCCGGCACCGCCCTTGTAACGCTGAAACGGCGGAAATCCAATCGCCGGCACGCCGGCTGCGCCGTCCGCGGGCGTTTGGACGCGGATCACCCGACCAGCCGCAGGTCGCTGCCGAGGTGGAGGCCCGGGAAGATGGCGTCGGCGATTGTGGCGGCGGGAAGCGCGTAGAGGTCGCGGAGGAGCCAGCCGAGATAGCGGCGGACGTCGTCGGTCGGCATCAGGTCGCGGTCGTCGAGGAGATCGCCCTCGCCGAGGCCGGGCCCGCG
>JAEZEK010000031.1 GCA_023417735.1 Pseudomonadota bacterium
GGCGCCGACGACCTCGACGACCTGCCGCGGATCGAGGCCCGCCTTCATCGCGAGCACCATCGCCTCGGCGGAGGCGAGGTTGTGGATCGCGACCAGAAGGTTCGCCACGAACTTCATCCTGGTGCCGTTGCCGAAGGCGCCAAGGTCGTGCGCCTGCCGCGCGAAGTCGGCGAAGAGTGGCCGGAGCCCCGCAATGCTCGCGCTGTCGCCGCTCGCATAGACGACGAGGTCGCGGTTCTTCGCCTGGGCGCCGGTCCCGCTCAGGGGGCAGTCGAGCAGCACGTGGCCGGCATCCGCGAACACCTTTTCGGCGGCGACCTTGTCGTCGAGCGCGAGCGTCGAGGTTTCGCAGACGACCCGCTTCGGCAACCCGGCCATGGCGATCTCGCGCGACACGGCGAGCACCGCGGCCGTGCTCGGCAGGCTTGTGATGAGAGTCGGCGCCGCCCGCGCCACGTCCGCCACGCTTTGCGCGATCTCCACGCCTCGGTCGGCGAGCTCGCGCCGGCGCCCCTCGTCGAGATCGAAACCGACGACGCGCCAGCCGCGATCCCGGAGATTGCCGGCCATGGCGCCGCCCATGATGCCGAGCCCGATGACGCCTACTTCCCCCCTCATGCCGTTCTCATCCCTGGTGCCGTGGACCTGATTCCGGCCGGGATGCTATTGGTCGCCCGCCGGAGGGGCAATCTCGCCGAAACCGCCGAAAAGGATGATCATGGCCGCAGCCGTCTCGCTCGAGCAGGCGAGCACCATCATCGACGCAGCGCTGGCCAAGGCGCGCACGCAGGACCTGATGCCGCTCACGGTCGCCGTGCTCGATCCGGGCGGCCACCTCGTGGCGCTGAAGCGCGAGGACAATTCGGGCATCCTCCGCGTCGAGATCGCCACGGGCAAGGCTTGGGGCGCGCTGGGGATGGGCTTCGGATCGCGGGAGCTGGCGGAGCGCGCAGCCAAGGCGCCCGCCTTCATCGATGCGATCGCGGCGGCGAGCCAGGGCCGGCTCGTGCCGGTTCCCGGCGGCGTGCTGATCCGCGATGCGGACGGACAGCTTCTCGGCGCCGTCGGCATCTCGGGCGACGTGTCGGACGCGGACGAGGCCTGCGCCGTGGCCGGGATCGAGGCGGCCGGCCTGGCGGCGCAGACCGGCGCCTGATCAAGCGGCGCACGGCAGGCTGCCTGGAGCCGCCTGCAGATGCGAAGCTCCACCCTCGAGGAGCTGCCGCGCCGCTCCTCGGCGGCCGTTCAGCGCCCGGCCTTCTGCGGCTGCGCGCGCGCCGGCGCGAGCCGGCCCATCCGGTAGTCGCGCCAGACGGCAGGCAGCGTCAGGAGGAGCACGGCGAAGAGGGCGATACCCGTCTTGGTGGCCTCGTCGAAGGCGCCGTAGTGCCAGTCGATGCCCTTCACGACGTAGACGATGATCACGTGCCAGGCATAGACCTGCAGCGAATGCCGGCCGAGGAGACGCAGGAATCCCAGGCTGAAGAGGCCGTGCAGCGCATTCGCGATCCGCTGCGCCATCGCGCTTTCGGAGCGCGGCCCCGCGATCAGCAGCCAGGCCAGCGTGTAGGCGAGCGCGACGAAGTTCACCAGGAACACCAGGCTGAACTCGTTGCGCATCTCGAACCGCTGGAACCGCTTCATGGCGTCCTCCGACACGAGGCCGAAGGTGAAGCCGAGCCGCCAGGCCATGAAGAAGAGGAGCAGCGCCACGAACGCCTTCAGCAGGCCGGTCCGGTCGGGGCGGAAGACCTCGGTCCAGGGGATCCGGTTCTGCGCCGTCAGCGCGCCGAGCACGAGGCCGCTCATGAACACGACCTGCCAGCCGAGCACGTTAAACGGCACGCGCATCGAGAGCCCCTCCTGGAAATGGGAGAGGCCGGCATTCATCGCGTTCGCCACCGGGATGTGCGCGCCGAGCTGCACGCCGAGCCAGAGCACGGCCGAACCGATGGCGACCCAGAGCCACTCGCCCCGGATGCACAGCCAGACGAGCGGCGGCGCGACGACCATGTAGACGACGTATTGCGGCAGGATGTCGAGATAGGTCGGCTGGTACAGGAAGAGCGCGGCCGCGATCCGGTAGGCGGGGTACGGGCCGTCAACGTTGCCGAGCCAGGCGTCCCAGTAGACGCCCGCATAGGGCAGCACCTGTCCGAGCAGCAGGATCACGAAGATGCAGCCGATCGCGTAGGCGTAGAGCTCGGCCGAACGGCGCCAGAGGGCCGAAGAGCCCGCCCAGAAGCCGCCCTTCAGCATCTTCTTCGCATAGATGAGCCCGACGAGCAGGCCGGACAGGAACACGAATCCCTGCGCGTCCTGGACGAAGCCGAGCTCGGCGTGGTTGATCTTGACGAGCTTGTAGCCGCCCTCGAACGTCAGATGCGTGAGCATCATGAAGACGAGGAAGTATCCCCGCATTCCGTCGATCACTTCCACGCGCCGCATCGATACGTCTCCGCGTCCCGGGCCGAAGATGAAGATGGCCACGGCGTCAAAACCGCACCCGCGCCGTTGGGTTCCAGCCGCACACGTCCAGATTGCCACAGGGATGAGGCGAGGCTGGGCTGCGAAGGGAAGCCGATCCGCGCGCCATCGCGTGCCGAGCCGGATTCGCCGTATCATGAAGCGAAAGGCTCGGGGCGCCGGCAGCACCCGTACCCGGCAGCAGGAACCTCTATAGCGATTCCTCGGCCGTATCGCCGGTCCGTTCCTCGAACGCCAGAACCGACCAGCTTTGCCGCATGTGCGGCGGCAGGGGCGCGATGACGTCCAGCGTGCCGCCGGACGGGTGCGGGATGACGATCCGGCGGGCGTGGAGGTGCAGCCTGTTCTGAATGCCGCCCGGCAGCTCCCAGTTCTCGATGTTGAAGTATTTCGCGTCGCCGACGATCGGGTGACCGATGTGGGCTGCGTGCGCGCGCAATTGATGCGTGCGACCGGTGATCGGCCGCATCACCAGCCATGCCAGCTTCTGCCCCGCCTGGTCGGCGACGACGTAGTTGGAGACGGCGTGCTCGGTGCCCCGCTCGCCATGCTGGGCGATGCGCACGCGGTCGCCGATCGGCCCCTCCTCCTTGCGCAGGAAGGTCGAGATCCTGCCCTGCGGCGGCCGCGGCACGCCGGCGACCAGCGCCCAGTACACCTTCCGCGTCTCGCGTTCCTTGAACGCCCTGCCGAGGAACGCCGCCGCGGTTCGCGTGCGCGCCACGACCAGCACGCCGGACGTGTCGCGGTCGAGCCGGTGCACCAGCTTCGGCCGCCGGCCGTGGCGGTCGGTGAACGCCTCGAGCATGGCGTCGACGTGCCGCGTCACGCCCGACCCGCCCTGCAC
>JAEZEK010000469.1 GCA_023417735.1 Pseudomonadota bacterium
GCCTCGTGCTCCTCGTCGACGACGATCAGGCCGAGCTCGGCGAAGGGCAGGAAGAGCGACGAACGCGCGCCGACGACCGCCCTCACCTCGCCGCTCGACACGCCGCGCCAGACCCGCTCGCGCATGCGCGGCGGCAGCTCGGAATGCCATTCCGCCGGTCGGCTCCCGAACCGGCTCGCGAAGCGGTCCAGGAAGCCGAGGGTGAGCGCGATCTCCGGCAGCAGCACGAGGACCTGCCGGCCGAGGCGGAGCGCCTCGGCGGCCGCCTCGAAGTAGGTCTCCGTCTTTCCGGCCCCGGTGACGCCGTCGAGGAGCGCGACCGAGAACGCTCGGGCGCGAACCGCGGCAACCATCGCCTCGGCGGCCGCCGCCTGAGGCACGCTGAGGTCCGGCCGGCCGAAATCCGGATCGGGATCGGCGGCGACCGGGCGGTGCGGGATGAAGATCGGCACCAGCGTGCCGCAATCCACGAGGCCGTCGACGACGCCGGGCGAGACGCCGGCCGCGGCGGCAAGCCCGGACTTCGACCAGGCGAGCCCGTCCTCGGCCGCCTCCAGCACCTTGCGCCGCGCCTCCGTCATGCGCGCAGGCGGCGCCCCCGCGAGCCGGACGCCTGCGATCGGCCGCTCCGGCTCGAGCGCAGCCGGCACGCGGAGCACCATGCGCAGCACCATGCCCGGCGGCGTCAGCGTGTAGCGTGCCACCCAGTCGACGAAGCGGATGAGCGAATCGGGCAGCGGCGGCGCTTCGAAGACATGCTCCACCGCGCGCAGCCGCTTCGCCTCGACGCCGCCTCCGCCGGCGGGCCACACAGCGCCGATGATCTTGCGCGGCCCGAGCGGCACGACGACCAGCGTGCCCGGCGCGAGCGGGCGGTCGTGTGCGTAAGTGTACGGCCCCTCGACCGCCACCGGAACGAGGATGCTGACTTCGACCGTCACGGGATGGCCCGCGTTGCGCGATGCGGCTGACGAAGGCGACTCATTCCACTAGAAGGACCCCGACCGGCGCGAGCCGCAATGCGCAAAGCCATTCGGGGGCACCATGAAGTTCTTCGCAGACACCGCCGAGATCGCGGACATCCGGGATCTGGCCGAGGCAGGCCTGCTCGACGGCGTGACGACCAACCCGTCGCTGATCATGAAGGCCGGGCGCTCCATCCACGACGTGGTGGCGGAAATCTGCGCCATCGTCGAGGGCCCCGTCTCCGCCGAGGTGGCCGCGCTCGACACCGAGGGCATGCTGGCGGAGGGGCGCAAGCTCGCCGAGATCGCCGACAACGTCGCCATCAAGGTGCCGCTCACCTGGGACGGCCTGAAAGCCTGCCGCATCCTTTCGGGCGAGGGCCGGGTGGTGAACGTGACGCTCTGCTTCACGGCGAACCAGGCGCTCCTCGCGGCCCGTGCCGGCGCGACCTTCGTCTCGCCCTTCATCGGCAGGCTCGACGACATCGGGCTCGACGGCATGCAGCTGATCGAGGAGATCCGGACGATCTTCGACAATTACGCGCACATCGAGACGCAGATCCTCGCCGCCTCCATCCGCAACCCGAATCACGTCAGGCTCGCCGCGATGGCCGGAGCCGACGTTGCGACCATCCCGCCCGCCGTCATCAAGGGCCTCGTGAAGCACCCGCTCACGGATGCCGGGCTCGAGATGTTCATGAACGACTGGAAGAAGACGGGTCAAACCATTCTCTGACAAGCCGTCGCCGAAGCGATTCGCGCCTCGTGAACGGTCGCGAGCAGGCGTGGACCGCGGCAACGGCGCGTCGGTTCATGCCGACGTCCCCGCCCGCGCGAGGCCGTGCGCGACGAGCCGGTCGATGAGCTCGGCATAGCCGACGCCGCTCGCCGCCATCGCCTTCGGGTACATGCTGATGTTCGTGAAGCCGGGGATCGTGTTGACCTCGTTGACGAGAACCTGCAGGTCGGCCGTCACGAAGAAGTCCACCCGCGCCATGCCGTCGCAGCCGAGCGCGCGGAAAGCGTCTGCGGCCATCTCCCGGATGCGTGCCTCGACGTCCTGAGGCAGCTCCGTCGGCACCTTCAGGGCGGCGCCCGCCTCGTCGACGTACTTCGCATCGTAGCTGTAGAAGCCGTGGCTTTCCGCCGGCACGATCTCGCCGGGCCGCGACACGAACAGACTGCCCGCTTCATCCTCCAGGACGCTGCACTCGATCTCGCGCCCGCGGACGAATTCCTCGACGAGGAGCTTGCGGTCGTGCCTGAAGCCCTCGGCGAGGGCCGCGTCGAACCCGGCCGCATTCGGCACCTTGCTCACCCCCACGGACGAGCCCTGCCGCGCCGGCTTCACGAAGACCGGCAGGCGGAGCGCCTGCTCGACCTCGGAGAAGGCGGGCGGACGCCCCTCGAAGACGGTGATCGAGCGCGCGGTCGGCAGTCCGGCCGCATCGAGCAGCCGCTTGGCGACGTCCTTGTCGAGCGCGACGGCCGAGCCGAGGATGCCGCACCCGGCGAGCGCCACGCAGGCCACCTCCGCCAGCCCCTGGACCGCGCCGTCCTCGCCGTGGAGGCCGTGCAGGACCGGAAAGACGACGTCGATCCTCGGCAGCTCGTAGGGGCTGCCGTCGGGCGGGAGCGCGATCGCCCGGCCGCGGCCGCCCGGCACAAGACAGACCTCGGTCCCGCTCGCCGGCTCCGCCAGGGCACCCGCCTCGAACGCACTCAGCAGCCAGAGCCCCAACCTGGTGATGTAGACCGGCACCGGGTCGTACCGCTCCGGGTCGAGCGCGCGCACCACGTTCGTCGCGGACATGACGGAGACGTCGTGCTCGGCCGAGCGGCCGCCGTAAAGGATGGCGATTCGCAGCCTCTCCGCCGGTGCATTTCTCACGATATCGTCTCCATCGACCACGGCGGGAGCGGGCTGGCGGCGCCGGCTTTCACGGCGCATTAACCCTCTACACGGAGGCTCGCGCCATGTCCGCCCCATCCATCCTCGTTGCCGCCCGGCCCGACCTGCAGAACGCGGCAGAGGCCTGGGCGGGCCAGTTGGCGCACGAGCGGCGGTTGTCGCCGAAGACGGTCGAGGCCTACGCGCGCGACCTGTGGCAGTTCCTGACCTTCCTGACGCGGCACATCGGCGAGCCGCCCGGCTGCGCATCCGTCTCGGATCTGCGCACGGCCGACATCCGGGCGTTCCTCGCCGCGCGCCGCAACGAAGGCGTCGGCGCGCGCACGCTCGCCCGCCAGCTGGCGGCGCTGCGCTCGTTCGCCCGCTTCCTGGATCGACGGGGCCTCGCCTCCACCACGGCCTTCGTCACCATCCGGTCCCCCAGGCAGCCGAAGAGCCTGCCCAAGGCGCTCACCGTCTCCGACGCCGAGCGGGTGGTGGACGGGGCGGACGTGCTCGCGGCGGAGCCCTGGATCGCGGCGCGCGACACTGCCGTCCTCCTGCTCCTCTACGGCTGCGGGCTGCGCATCTCCGAGGCGCTCGGCCTCACCCGCGCGGCAGCGCCGGTCGGCGCCGCCCGGGCGATCCGGGTCGTCGGCAAAGGCGGCCGCGAGCGCGTCGTGCCGGTGCTCCCGATCGTCAGCCGCGCGGTCGAGGCT
>JAEZEK010000487.1 GCA_023417735.1 Pseudomonadota bacterium
GATCACGTCCATGATCCGCATGATCGCGGTGTCGACCCAGCCCCGGAAGAAGCCGGCGACGAGGCCGATCGCGATGCCGCCGACGAGCGCGATGGTGACGACGACCACGCCGATGAAGAGCGAGAAGCGCGCGCCGTAGAGGAGGCGGGAGAGGATGTCGCGTCCGACGGCGTCGGTGCCGAGCAGGAACGCGGCGCGGCCGCCCTCGGCCCAGGCGGGCGGCACCAGGATGGCGTTCCGGAACTGCGTGTTCGGCGAATAGGGCGCGATCAGCGGCGCGAAGATCGCGGCGAAGACGAGCAGGGCGAAGACCACCAGCCCGATCAGGGCGCCGCGGTTCTCCGAGAAGTAGAACCAGAACTCCGCCAGCATCGCGCGCCGGGCGCGGCGGCCGGATTCGGCGATGGCAGTGGTGGCGGCGGCGTCGCTCATGGCCGCCTCACACGTGCCGGATGCGCGGGTTGATCAGCCCGTAGAGCAGATCGACCGTCAGGTTCACGAGCATGATGATGCCGGCGATGATGAGGAGGCCGCCCTGGATCACCGGATAGTCCCGCCGGAAGACGGAATCGACCATCCATTTCCCGATGCCGGGCCAGGAGAAGATCGTTTCCGTCAGGATCGCCCCGGCGAGCAGGACCCCCACCTGCAGGCCGATCGTCGTGATGACGGGGATGAGCGCGTTCCTGAGCGCGTGGAGGCCGACCACGCGGAAGGGCGAGAGGCCCTTGGCGCGGGCGGTGCGGACGTAATCCTCGCCGAGCACCTCCAGCATGGCCGAGCGGGTCTGGCGCGCGATCACGGCGAGCGGGATGGTAGCGAGGACGATCGCGGGCAGGACGAGATGGCTCACCGCCGATTTGAAGGCGCCGGGCTGGCCGGACAGCAGCGAGTCGATCAGCATGAATCCCGTGACGGGCGGAAAGTAGTAGAGGAGCGAGATCCGGCCCGAGACGGGCGTCCATTGCAGCACGCCGGAGAAGAGGATGATGAGGAGCAGGCCCCACCAGAAAATCGGCATGGAATAGCCGACGAGGGCGACGCCCATCACCGCCTGGTCGAAGAAGGAGCCGCGCTTCACCCCGGCGATGACGCCGGCCGGGATGCCGATCAGCACGGCGATCAGGATCGCGCAGATCGAGAGTTCCAGCGTGGCGGGGAAGAGGGTGAAGAATTCCTGCAGGACGGGCCGCCGGGTGACGATGGACTGGCCGAGGTCGCCGGTCAGCACGCCGCCGAGATAGTCGAGATACTGCACCACGAAGGGCCGGTCGTAGCCGAGCTGGTGCATGATCTGCTGGTAGCGCTCCGGCGACATCACGCGCTCGCCGGACATCAGCATCACCGGATCGCCCGGCAGGAGCCGGATGAACGAGAAGGCGATGATCGAGACCCCGATGAAGGTCGGGACGAGGACCAGCACGCGGCCGAGCAGGAAGCGGAGCATGGCGATCTTTCGACCGGATCGGCGGCAGGATCAAGCCACCTGACGGTGAGGAACGCCCCGCCGGGGGCGAGGCGTTCCGTCGCTTCTCGGGCTGCTGCTATTCCTGGATGTCGACGTCCAGGAAGCTGTGATGGCCGAGCGGGCTCATCACGTAGCCCGACACGTTCTTGCGCATCGGCATGACGACCAGCGAATGGTCGAGCGTCGCCCAGGGTGCCTCGCGCTTGAAGACGACCTGCGCCTCCTCGTAGAGCTTCGTGCGCTCCTCCTGGTCGGAGGTCTCCTTGGCCCTCGTCACGAGGTCGTTGAACTCCTCGTTGCACCATTGCGCGCGGTTGTTGCCGCCGACGGCCTCGCAGCCGAGCAGGGTGTGCAGGAAGTTGTCCGGGTCGCCGTTGTCGCCTGTCCAGCCGAGCAGGACGGCGCCGTCGCGGTCCTTCTCCCTCGAGCGCTGCAGGTACTCCGCCCATTCGAAGGACACGATCTCGACGTTGACGCCGATCTCGGCGAAGTCGGACTGGATGATCTCGGCGGCGCGCCGCGCGTTGAGCATGTAGGGCCGCGCGACCGGCATCGCCCAGACCTTCATGGAGAGGTTCTGGACGCCGGCGTCCTCGAGCATCTTCTTCGCGGCTTCCGGATCGTGCGGATCGTCCTCGATCGCGTCGTTGTAGGACCACATGGTCGGCGGGATCGGGTTCTTGGCCGGCGTCGCCGCGCCCTGGAACACGGCGTCGATGATCGCCTCCTTGTTGATCGCCATGTTCAGCGCCTTTCGGACCTCGGCCTTGTCGAACGGCGCCTGGGTCGTGTTGTAGGCGAGATAGGCGACGTTGAGCCCCTCCTGCTCCATCACCTGCAGGTCGGCATTGGCCTTCATGCCCTCGACATCGGCGGCGTTCGGGTACGGCATGACGTGGCATTCGCCGGCCTGCAGCTTCTGCGCGCGCACGGCGGCGTCGGTGGTGATGGCGAAGACCAGGTCGTCGATCTTCTGCTTGCCGCCCCAGAAGTCGGCATTGGCGCGGTAGCGGATGACCGCGTCGGGCTGGTAGGCCACGAACGCATAGGGCCCGGTGCCGAGCGGACGCTGGTTGAGCATGTCCATCTGGCCGTCGGCCTCGAGCTTGTCGGCGTATTCCTTCGACATGATCGAGGCGAAATCCATGCCGAGATTGGTGAGGAACGGCGCCTCGGGCTTCGCCAGCGTGAACTTCACCGTCAGGTCGTCGACCTTCTCGATCGACGTGATGAGGTCCGGCATGCCCATGCCGTTGAAATATTCCCAAGAGGCGCCGGCGACGTATTGGTGCCAGGGATTCTCGGCCTTCTGCTGGCGCTCGAACGAGAAGATCACGTCGTCGGCGTTGAGGTCGCGCGTCGGCGTGAAGAAGTCGGTGGTCTGGAATTTCACGCCCGGCCGGAGCTTGAACGTGTATTCGAGCCCGTCGTCGGAGATCTCCCAGCTCTCGGCGAGGCCGGGGCCGATGGAGGTGGTGCCCGGCTCGAACTCCACGAGGCGGTTGTAGACGGGACGCGACGAGGCGTCGAACGTCGTGCCGGCGGTGTAGAGCGCCGGATCGAAGCCTTCCGGGCTGCCCTCGGAGCAATAGACCAGCGTCTTTGCGGAGGCCGCGCCGGCGGTGAGGGCGGCGAGGCTCGCGCCGATCATTGCTGCTTTCAGCGTTCGGTTGAACGTCATGTGGGGACTCCTCCCAATCGGGACCCAAGCGAGAGCGGGCACCCCGCCCGCTCTCCTGCGGCTAGGAAAGGACGGATCGCATCGGGAAATCAATGGCGTGCCCGCGCGACTTGCGTGCCTTTCGGGTTTCGTCCCTGTTTCGATGTTTCGCCAGTGTTGCGTCGGCATTGCGTGACGGCCCACGCCGGCCGATGCGGCCCCATGCGC
>JAEZEK010000016.1 GCA_023417735.1 Pseudomonadota bacterium
CATCGCCGACGCCGAGGAGGCGCTCCGGATCGCCGGCGAGATCGGCTCCCCGGTGATGATCAAGGCCTCCGCCGGCGGCGGCGGCAAGGGAATGCGTATCGCGCGCAGCGCGCGCGAGGTGGCGGACGGCCTGCAGCTCGCCCGCTCCGAGGCGCGATCGTCGTTCGGGGATGATCGGGTCTTCATCGAGAAGTTCATCGAGGAGCCGCGGCACATCGAGATCCAGGTTCTCGCGGACAAGCACGGAAACGTCCTCCATCTGCTCGAGCGCGAATGCTCGATCCAGCGCCGGAACCAGAAGGTGATAGAAGAGGCGCCGTCCGCCTTCCTCGACCAGCATACCCGCGCCGCGATGGGCGCCCAGGCGGTCGCGCTCGCCAGGGCGGTCGGCTACCAGAGCGCCGGCACGGTCGAGTTCATCGTCGACCGCGACCGCAACTTCTACTTCCTCGAGATGAATACGCGGCTGCAGGTCGAGCACCCCGTGACCGAGCTCGTAACCGGCGTAGATCTCGTGGAGCAGATGATCCGCATCGCCGCCGGCGAGCCGCTGACGATCCGGCAGCAGGAGGTCGTCGCGAAGGGCTGGGCGATCGAGGCGCGCGTCTATGCCGAGGATCCCTACCGGAACTTCCTGCCCTCGATCGGGCGGCTCACGCACTACCGCCCGCCAGCGGAGCGCAGCGTGGACGGCGTCACCATCCGCAACGACACCGGCGTCTACGAGGGCGCCGAGATCTCGATGTTCTACGACCCCATGATCGCGAAGCTCTGCACCCACGCGCCGACGCGGGACGCCGCGACCGACGCGATGGCGGACGCGCTCGACGCGTTCACGCTGGACGGCATCCGCCACAACATCCCGTTCCTCTCGGCTCTCGTCGCCCATCCGCGCTGGCGCGAAGGCCGGCTCTCCACGGCCTTCATCGCCGAGGAGTACCCCGACGGCTTCCAGGGGGTCGCCGCCTCGGCAGAGCAGGATCACGCCTTCGCCCTGATCGCGGCCGCGATCGAGATCGAGGAGCGCCGGAGGCGCAACGGTATGCGCGACCGGCTCGCGCCGGCGGGCCCGCTGCGGCACGAATGGACCGTTGCACTCGACCGCAGCCATTTCCCGCTCATCGTGGAGGACGCCGGGAGCGGAACCCTGAAGGTGGCGGTGGACGGCGCGGCGCCCGTGGAGGTCTCGGCGACCTGGCGGCCGGGGGAGCGCATATGGCGGGGCCGGATCGGCGGCGCCGATGTCGTCGCGCAGGTCGCGCGGCGCGGCACGATCGTGGAGATCACCCGACGGGGCCGGACCGTGGCGGCGCGGCTCCTCAACCCGACCGTGGGGACTTTGGCGCAGCTCATGCCCGAGAAGGCGCCGCCCGACACGTCGCGCGTGCTGCTCTGCCCGATGCCGGGGCTGGTGGTCTCGATCGCCGTCACGGAGGGCCAGAAGGTCGAGCCCGGCGAGGCGCTCGCGACGGTGGAGGCCATGAAGATGGAGAACATCCTCAGGGCGGAGCGCGAGGTCGTCGTGAAGGCGATCCGAGCGCGGCCCGGCGAGAGCCTCGCCGTCGATTCGGTGATCATGGAGTTCGAATGAAGGCAGTCACGGTCCGCATCGAAGGCCGCGTCCAGGGCGTCGGCTTTCGCGCCTGGACGAAGCGCCAGGCCGACCGGCTCGAACTCTTCGGCTGGGTGAAGAACGAGCCGGACGGCACTGTCTCCGCTCTCTTTTTCGGCCCGCGCGAATCGGTGGACGGAATTGTCGCGCTGTGCCGGCGGGGACCCGCGGCCGCCGGTGTGACGAACGTCGAGACGAGGGACGCAGAACCGGCGGAGGATCCGCCGACGCGCTTCACGATTCTCCGAGATCGTTAAAATTTGAGCTTCCGTTAACCGTCCGTTAAGCTATGCTGATGGCGGAAACGGACGGTGTGCCATGGCATTCGGGACGCGCATTCTGCTTGCAGGGGCTGCGATCGCGGCCGCGTCGGGCGCAGCGGCGCTGACGCCGCACATCCATGACGAGCCGCAAGTGATTGCGGCGGCCTCACAATCCCGCATGCTGGTGAGCACGGTGAACGTCGAGCTCCGCTATGTCCAGGAGGGACTCGAAGCGGTTCGGGTGCTGCTGACGCCGGAGGAGCGGGCGCTGTCCTTCTTCGAGGCGCGTTCGGCCGCGGAGCAGGCTTTCCTGGAGGCGGTCGGCGACCGGAGCCTCGGCGATGCCCTGAAGCGAATCACCGTCGTAGTGCGCCTTGCACCGCGGAATGCCGTTGCCGGAGACGAGCAGAAGTACCTGTTCCTCCACAAGGGCGGCAAGCAGTGGACGATCCTGCCGGGCGACTGACGACGGGGAGAAGCAGGCGCCAATCCCGCGCGGCCGGTCCCTCAGGGCCGGGCCGTCGGGCCGAAGATCTCCTCGAACGCCGCACGCAGCCGCGCATCCACCGTCGACGCCGACATCGTAAGGCCGAGATCGGCGAGGCTCGTCACGCCGTAGCCCCTGATCCCGCACGGCACGATGCCGGTGAAATGGGAAAGATCCGGATCGACGTTGAGCGCGATGCCGTGGAAGGTCACCCAGCGCCGCACCCGCACGCCGATCGCGGCGATCTTGTCCTCCGCGACCGAGCCGTCGGCGAGCGGCGGGCGCTCCGGGCGGCGCACCCAGACGCCGACGCGGTCCTCGCGCCGCTCCCCCGCCACGTTGAAGGCGGCGAGCGTGGCGATCAGCCACGCCTCGAGCGCCGCCACATAGGCGCGCACATCCGCCTTCCGCTGCGTCAGGTCGAGCATGACGTAGGCCACGCGCTGGCCCGGTCCGTGATAGGTGTACTCGCCGCCGCGGCCGGTCCTGAAGACCGGGAACCGGCCCGGCTCGAGGAGGTCGGCGGGATCGGCGCTGGTGCCGGCCGTATAGAGCGGCGGATGCTCCAGCAGCCATACGCATTCGGCCTCGGCGCCGGCACGGATCGCCGCGACCCGCGCCTCCATGCACGCGACCGCCTCGTGGTACGGCACGGGCTCGTCGCTGATCCGCCACTCGACCGGCGGCAGGCCTTCGGGTGCGAAGGCGCGTGCTCCGGGGAGGGCGTCGCGGAAGGCAGGGCGGGCGAGGGGCGCGTGCATGGCGGTCCGGCAGAGCTTTTCCCTACATACATAAGATCGCCCGGCCGCCTCAACACCGGCGCGGCCGGGATGTGGTGGCCGACCCTCGTGGCTCGAGGCGCACGCTCCGCGCGCGTGCCGCACCATCCCGGTGGTTCGAGCGGAGGGACAGCCCCAGCCGGGGCGGCGCTCCGCGAGCCTTCCTCCGCCTCATGGTGAGGCGCGCAGCGAAGCCGAGCCTCGAACCGCGAGGCGGCTCTGGACACGCTCTTGTGGGATCGGGAAACACTTGCTACATGCAGCCGCGCGCCGGGCAGCCGGGGCGGAATGCGGTCGTGGCGGAACTGGTAGACGCGCAGCGTTGAGGTCGCTGTGGGGCAACCCGTGGAGGTTCGAGTCCTCTCGACCGCACCATATGACAGAGGCGGCTCCGGCCGCCTTTTTCATGCCCGCACTTTTGTACGCACTTCCGGCCGCGCTGGTCTTTCCGCCGGGTGTCGGCCGGTCTAACTCCTCCTCTCGCAGCCGCAGCGAAGGGGCCCGCCATGGAGCCGGAAGAAGCGCCGAGCCCCGAAGGGGGCGCCCCGAACCGGATTCGGGACGAGGAGGGCAATCTCGACCGCGCCTTCGTCGAGCGGGTTGCCGAGGCGGTCCGCGCCGAGGATGCGCCGCGCCTGCGCGCGCTCGTGGAGGACCTGCACGAGGC
>JAEZEK010000085.1 GCA_023417735.1 Pseudomonadota bacterium
GGAGCCTGCCGAGATAGGGCGCGAGCCCGACGCCCTGGCCGGAGAAACCGGCGGCCGCCCAGACCTGGGGCGCGATCTCGCGGACGAAAGGCAGGCGCGGCTTGGTGACGGAGACCACGCCGCCCCAGGCATGGGCGATGCCCACGCCCTTCAGCTGCGGATAGACGTCGAGGAGGTGCGGCAGGACGAAGGAGGGGATGTCGTCCGGGATCGCGCCGGCATTGCTCTCACCGCCGCCGAAGGTGAGCCGCCCGTCGGCCGTCTTGCGCCAGTACCTGATGACGTAGCGGCTGTCGGATGCGCCTTCTCCGCCGGGCAGGACGGTGCGGCCCGCCGCGCCGAGCGGCTCCGTCGCCACCATGTAGCTGTTGATGCCGATCGTCCGCCGCCGCGTCGCCTGCTCGAAGCCGCGCGAGCGCCCGTCGGTGGCGACGATCACGTGCGACGCCTTGACGTCGCCATGCGCGGTGCGGACCACCGGCGTGCCCGAGCGGCGCGTCAGCGACAGCGCGGGCGTCTGCTCGTGCAGCGCGGCGCCGAGCCCCTCGGCGGCATGCGCCAGTCCGTGGAGGAAGCGGAGCGGATCGAGATGGCCGCCGCCGGTGTCGCGGACCGCCGCGCAATAGGCGGTCGAGCCAAGCGCTGCCGCCGCCTGGTCGCGGTCGAGAAAATCGACGCGGTAGCCGTAGCGCGTGCGCAGCGCCTCCACCTCGGCATGGACCTCGGGGACGAGGCGGCGGCGGTGGACCGCGTGCAGCAGGCCCGGCCGGAAGTCGCATTCGATCTGGAAACGGTCGATCAGGTCGTGGACATGGGCCTTGGCGGCCTCGCCGACCTGCCAGAGCGCCCTTGCCCGCTCGAGGCCCAGATGCGCCTCGAGCCAGAGCACGTCCCGGCGCTGACCGGAATGGAGCTGCCCGCCGTTCCGGCCGGAGCCGCCGGCGCCCATCCGATCGGCTTCCAGGAGCACCACGGACAGCCCGGCCTCGGCCGCCCTGAGCGCGGCGCAGAGGCCGGTATAGCCGCCGCCGACGATGCAGAGGTCCGCCTCGCGCGAGCCGGCGAGCGGCGGAAAGGCGGGCGGGTTCGCGGCGGCGAGCGCGTAGAACGGAGCCGGCATCCCCGCCGCCATGCGCTAGACGCTCAGGAGCAGATATTCGCGCTCCCAGGCGCTGATGACGCCCATGAAGGTCTCGAACTCCGTCTCCTTGATGGCGCGGTAGGTGCGCACGAAGGTCTCGCCGAAGATGTCGACCAGCTCCGGCGTGTTCTCCAGGAGTCGCACGGCGTCGAGGATCGAGCGCGGCAGGGTGAAGGCGGCGTCCTTGTTGGGGCCCTCCTGCGGCTTGTCGGGCTCCAGCTCCCCGACCAGGCCGAGATAGCCGCAGGCGAGCGAGGCGGCGATCGCGAGGTAGGGGTTCGCGTCGGAGGACGGGACACGGTTCTCGACGCGCCGGTCCTCCGGATCGGACAGCGGCACGCGCAGCCCAACGGTCCGGTTGTCGTAGCCCCAGCGGACATTGATCGGGGCCGACGTGTTGCGGGAGAGCCGCCGGTAGGAGTTCACGAACGGCGCCATCATGCACATGACCCGCGGGATGTAGGTCTGCATGCCGGCGATGTAGGAGAGGAAGGCCGGCGTGTGGCTGCCGTCGGCGGCCGAGAAGACGTTCAGGCCGGTTTCGATGTCCACCACGGAATGGTGGATGTGCATGGCGGAGCCCGGCTCGTCGGCGATCGGCTTGGCCATGAAGGTCGCGTACATGTTGTGGCGGAGGGCCGCCTCGCGGATCGTGCGCTTGAACAGGAAGACCTGGTCGGCGAGCTCGACCGGGTCGCCGTGGCGCAGGTTGATCTCCATCTGCGCGGTGCCGTCCTCGTGGGCGAGCGTGTCGATCTCCAGGCCCTGCGCCTCGGAGAATTCGTAGACGTCGTCGAAGAGCGCCTCGAACTCGTTCACGGCGGTGATGGAATAGGCCTGGCGGGCGCGCTCGGGCCGGCCGGAGCGGCCGACGGGCGGCTCCAGCGGATAGTCCGGATCGACGTTCGGCTTGACGAGGTAGAACTCCATCTCCGGCGCGACGACCGGCTTCAGGCCGCGCCTGGCATAGAGCTCGATGACGCGCCGCAGCACCTGGCGCGGCGCGATCTCGAACGGCGTGCCGTCCTTGTGGAAGGCGTCGTGGATCACCTGCGCGGTCGGATCGCTCGCCCACGGCACGATCGCGAGCGTCGAGAAGTCCGGCCGGAACAGCAGGTCGCCGTCGGTCAGGCCCTCGGTGAAGGCCTCCTCCTCTTCCGGGTAGTCGCCGGTGATGGTCTGCGTGAAGATCGACGCCGGCAGCGTCATCGGGTGGCCGCCGAAGAACTTCTCGGTCGGCATCAGCTTGCCGCGCGCGACACCCGCTTGGTCGGGGATGATGCACTCGACGTCTTCGATCCGCCTGGCGCGGCACCACTGGCGTGCGGCGTCGACGCCGGTCACGCCGCGGACACCGCTGTTCTCCGGCAGCGCGAGTTGCTTCTCTGTGAGGGTCATCATGGCCTCGCTTCCCGTACATACCCGGTCGGGCGGGGAAAAGGGAAGCCGGCGCGGCGTCGCAGCCGCGCCCGACCCTTGATCGAGCGCAAGGCGGACGCGAATCGGCGGGCGTAGAGACACGATCCTGCCCCTGACCGGGGCGCGGCCGCGAGATTGGTTGCGGAAAGCCTCCCCGGCCCGTTAAGCTCGCGGAAAATGCCGCGGAGACGGCTTTTCGGGGGTGCGGAGGACGCCTCGTGACGGACGCGTTGACATTCATCGTGGCGGACGATCATCCGCTGTTCCGCGGCGCGCTGCGGCAGACGATCGAATGCGCCTTTCCGGGCGCGGCGATCGTGGAGGCCGGCACGCTCGACGACGTCGCCGCCGCGATCGAGAGCGCCGGCGACCCGGACCTCGTCCTGTTCGACCTGGCGATGCCCGGTACGCGCGGCTTCTCGGGCCTGGTCTTCCTGCGCGCGCAATACCCGGCCGTCCCGGTCTGCGTGGTTTCCGGCAGCGAGGATCCCGCAACCGTCCGGCGGGCGATGGCGCTCGGGGCGTCCGGCTTCATCCCGAAATCGGAGCCGACAGGCTCGATCGCGGAGGCGATCACGACCGTGCTCGCGGGAGGGCTGTGGACGCCGGGCGGCGGCGTCCTGGAAGAGGACAGCGGCGACGCCGAGATCGCGGCCAGGCTGCGCAGCCTCACGCCGCAGCAGGTCCGGGTCCTGATGATGATGTCGGAGGGGCTCCTCAACAAGCAGATCGCCTACGAGCTCGGGGTCTCCGAGGCGACCGTCAAGGCCCACGTCTCCGCCGTCCTCCAGAAGCTCGGCGTGGAGAACAGGACGAAGGCGGTGCTGACCGCCGGCCGCTTCGAGGCCGGGCAGTGGCACCTCAACGCCGCCGAATAGTCACTCCGCCGCCGGCCGCGACACCGCCCACTGCGCCATCAGGGCGCGTAGCGCCGCGGGCTTCAGCGGCTTGTTCAGGACCCTGATACCCGCCTTCATGGCGGCTTCCCGCAGTTCGCCGGAGCGGTCCGCGGTGATGAGGATCGCCTGGATCTCGATGCCGGTCTTCGCGCGCAGTTCCGCGATGGCGGCGAGGCCGTTGCCGTCGTCGAGGTGGTAGTCGACGAGCATCAGGTCGGGCAGGCGCGGCGCCGACCGCAGCACCCTTAGCGCCGCCCGCGCGCTCGGCGCCGCGATCGGGGCGCAGCCCCAGCCGGACAGCAGCGCCTCCATGCCGGTCAGGATCTTGGCGTCGTTGTCGATGCAGAGCACGACCATGCCCGAGGAGAGCTCGGCCGCGCGCTGGACCGCCGGCTGCGCCTCCGTCGGCAGCATCGTCGCGGCGGCGAGCGGCAGCGACAGTCGGAAATGCGTGCCGCGGCCGAGGCTCGACGTGAAGGTCAGCTGGGCCTTCAGCACCCGGGCGATGCGCTCCACGATGGACAGGCCGAGGCCGAGCCCGGGCGCCGCGCGCGCGCCGGCGTCGAGGCGACGGAACTCCTGGAAGACCAGCTTCTGGTCGGCGGCCGAGATGCCGATTCCGGTATCGACCACCTCGAGCGAGAGCCGGCCGCGCTTGCGCCGGCAGCCGACCACGATGCGGCCGCCGGCCGGCGTGTACTTGACGGCGTTCGACACGAGGTTCTGCAGGAGGCGGGCGAGAAGCTGCGGATCGGTGCGCACGACGAGTGCGCTCGGGACGATGCGGAACCGGATGAGCTTGGCGCGGGCCTCCGGCCCGAAGTCGACGCGAACGCGCTCCAGGAGGTCCCCGATCCGCACCGCCTTCACGTCCGGCTTCAGATGGCCGGTGTCGAGGCGGGACAGCTCGAGCACGGCGCGGAAGATCTCCTCGACCCCGTCGAGCGCCGTCTCGATGTTCCGCGCCAACTCGGAATGCGGCGTGCCGGCGACGCGCTCGGAAAGCGCGGTGGCATAGAGGCGGGCGGCATTGAGCGGCTGCAGGATGTCGTGGCCGGCCGCGGCGATGAACCGGGTCTTGCCGATATTCGCCTCCTCCGCGGCGGCGTTCGCCTTTTCGAGCGCGGCGTTGAGCCGGGTGAGCTCCTCGGTCCGCTCGGCCACGCGCTTCTCGAGCGTCGCCCTGGCGCGCTCCAGCTCGGCCTCGCTCTCCGCGCGCTCGGTGATGTCGGTGACGGTGAAGGCGATGCCGCTGTCGCCGATCGGGCGCGGCTCGACCGTGAGCAGCCTTCCGGTGGCCGGGTGGCGCTCGCGCAGGCCCTCGCGCGCGCCGAGGATGCGCTCGATGGTGCGGTCCGCGAGCGCATCCGGGTCGCCCGGGCCGAACAGGCCCGCTTCCGCCAGGTGGCGCACGATGACGCGGAAGGAGACGCCGACGGTGCCGTGCTCCGGCGGCAGGTCGAGGAGCTGGCGGAAGGCGCGGTTCCAGCAGACGAGGCGGAGGTCGGGGTCGAACACGCCGATGCCCTGGTCGATCCGGTCGAGCACGTTCTGCAGGAGATCGCGGTTGTAGTGGAGGGCCGCTTCCGCGTCGTCGAGGAGGCGCTGGGCGGAGACGGGCGAGGGATCGTCGCGGTTGATGAGGAGCGCCAGCACGAGGCGCGCGGAGGCCGCCCCGATCGCGCTCGCCAGGAGGTGCTCGGTGAAGCGGAGCTGGTTGAGGTCGGCCGGCG
>JAEZEK010000200.1 GCA_023417735.1 Pseudomonadota bacterium
GGCTTGGCCCGGGCATCCAGTGCGGCCGTGCCGCGGGGGAGGCGCTGTTCGGTTCGCCGGATCAAGTCCGGCGATGACGACAGGGGGTGGGGCGAGGGGTGCCGTCGAACATCTGCGTTTCCACTCCACTGTCGTCATGCGCGGGCTCGTCCCGGGCATCCAGTGCGGCCTCGCCGCAGGGGTGGCGCTGATTGGATCGCCGGATCAAGTCCGGCGATGACGACAGGGGGGAGGCGAGGCCGAAAGCCCCTTCACAGCCCCCGCCCGGTCCGCTCGCTCTGTCGTCATGGCCGGGCTCGACCCGGGCATCCAGCACAGCCTGGCCCCGCGGAGGCACCGCTCCGCTGCCGCTTCTTTAGGCCCAAGGGCGCATTGACCTCGCCTGCCGGATGGATTTCTCTCTCTTCCAACGAACGAGAACAACGGTGATCGGGAGGAGCCGGTTGGCCATGGCGGCGACCGACGAGGTCATTCTGCGCACGTCCGGTCTCCGCAAGGAGTTCAAGGGTTTCGTCGCCGTCGACGGGGTCGACCTCACCATCCGCCGCGGCACCATCCACGCTTTGATCGGCCCGAACGGCGCCGGCAAGACGACCTGCTTCAACCTCCTCACCAAGTTCCTGAAGCCGAGCGCCGGGTCCATCACCTATAACGGCCGCGACATCACGCGCATGGCGCCGGCCGACATCGCCCGGCTCGGGCTCGTGCGCTCGTTCCAGATCTCCGCCGTTTTCCCGCACCTCACCGCGCTCGAGAACGTGCGCGTCGCGCTCCAGCGCCGGCGCGGCAATTCCTTCGACTTCTGGCGCTCGGAGCGCGTGCTCCACCGGCTCGACGGCGAGGCGGCCGGGCTCTTGCAGGACGTCGGCCTCCAGAACTACCGCGACGTGCGCGCCGGCGAGCTCTCCTACGGGCGCAAGCGGGCGCTCGAGATCGCCACCACGCTCGCCCTCGACCCCGAGCTGATGCTGCTCGACGAGCCGACCGCCGGCATGGCGGCCGAGGACGTCGAGCGCACGACCGCGCTCATCGAGCGCGTCTCCGCCGACCGCACCGTGCTGATGGTGGAGCACAATCTCTCCGTCGTCTCGACGCTCTCCGACTGGATCACCGTGCTCGCCCGCGGCCAGGTGCTCGCCGAGGGCGACTACGACACCGTCTCCAGCGACCCGCGCGTGCTCGAGGCCTATATCGGGACCGGCCATGCCTGAGACCCAGACCCTCGCCCGCCCGGATGATACGGCCGCCGAGAGCCTGCTGACGGTGCGCGACCTGCACGGCTGGTACGGCGAATCGCACGTCCTCCACGGCATGACCTTCGACGTCCGGGAAGGCGAGGTCGTCACGCTCATCGGCCGCAACGGCGCCGGCAAGACGACCACGCTGAAGGCGATCATCGGCATCCTGGAGAAGCGCAGCGGCTCGATCCGCTATGCCGGCCGCGAGACGGTCGGCCTGCCGTCGCGCACGATCGCGCGCCTCGGCATCGGCTACTGCCCCGAGGAGCGCGGCATCTTCGCGAGCCTCGACGTCGAGGAGAACCTGCTCCTGCCGCCGGTGATCCGCCCGGGCGGGCTCCCGGTCGAAACGATCATGGCGCTCTTCCCGAACCTCAAGGAGCGGCTGCGCAGCCAGGGCACCAAGCTCTCCGGCGGCGAGCAGCAGATGCTGGCGATCGCCCGCATCCTGCGCACCGGCGCCCGCCTCCTCCTCCTCGACGAGCCGACCGAGGGGCTCGCCCCCGTCATCGTCCAGCAGATCGGCCGCACCATCCAGAGGCTGAAGACGCTCGGCTTCACGATCGTGCTCGTCGAGCAGAACCTGCACTTCGCCTCCACCGTCGCCGACCGCCATTGGGTGGTCGAGCAGGGGCGGGTGGTCGACATGTTCAGGAACGAGGACCTCGAGGCCAACAGCGAGAAGCTCCACGCTTATCTCGGCGTCTGAGCGACACGAACGGAGGAAGTAGCATGCGAGTGAAGAGCCTGATCCTTGCCGCGGCCGCGGCCGCACTGATGAGCGGAACCGCGCTCGCGCAAGGCATCGACGTGAAGATCGGCGTGCTGAACGACCGCTCCGGCGTCTATGCGGACCTCTCCGGCGAGGGCTCCGTCGTCGCCGCGCGCATGGCCGTGGAGGACTTCGACGCCGCCGGCAAGGGCATCAACGTCACGATCGTCTCGGCCGACCACCAGAACAAGCCGGACATCGCCTCCAACGTCGCCCGCCAGTGGATCGACCAGGACGGCGTCGACGTCATCGTCGACGTGCCGACCTCCTCGGCGGCCCTCGCCGTCAACGAGGTGGTGCGCGAGAAGAACAGGGTGTTCCTGAATTCCGGCGCCGCCGCCTCCGACCTCACCGGGTCGAAGTGCTCGCCGAACCTCGTCCACTGGACCTACGACACCTGGGCGCTCGCCCACGGCACCGGCGGCGCGATGGTCGAGCAGGGCGGCGACACCTGGTTCTTCGTCACCGCCGACTACGCCTTCGGCCACGCACTGGAGCGCGACACGGCGGCGGTCGTGGAAGAGAAGGGCGGCAAGGTGCTCGGCGCCGTCCGCCATCCCTTCCCCGGCCAGGACTTCTCGTCCTTCCTGCTCCAGGCGCAGGCCTCGGGCGCCAAGGTGATCGGCCTCGCCAATGCCGGCGGCGACACGATCAACGCCATCAAGCAGGCCTCCGAGTTCGGCATCACGCAGGCCGGCCAGAGCCTCGCCGGCCTCCTCATCTTCCTGACCGACGTGCACGCGCTCGGGCTGGAGACGGCGCAGGGCCTGGTGCTCACCGAGGCGTTCTACTGGGACCTCAACGACCAGACCCGGGAATGGTCGAAGCGCTTCGCCGAGGCCCATGACGGCGACATGCCGACCATGGTCCAGGCCGGCGTCTATGCCGCGGTGCTGCATTACCTGAAGGCGGTGGAGGCCGCGCAGACCGACGAGGCCGGCGCCGTCATGGCCAAGATGAAGGAGATGCCGACCGAGGACCCGCTCTTCGGCAAGGGCGAGGTGCGCCAGGACGGCCGGCACGTCCACGACATGTACCTCTTCCAGGTGAAGAAGCCGGAGGAATCGCAGGGCGCGTGGGACTATTACAACGTGCTCGCCACGATCCCGGCCGAACAGGCCTTCCGGCCGCTCAATGACGGCGGCTGCCCGCTCGTCACGCAATAGCTGCCTCGCCTCTGGGCGCAGGCGAACGACGCCAGGGCGGCGGATCCCCGGACCCGCCGCCGACAACACTCGAGGAGCACAGCCGCCGCATGATGGAGATCTTCGGCATCCCGGCCGCCGCTCTGTTCGGCCAGCTCCTGCTCGGGCTGATCAACGGCGCCTTCTACGCCATGCTGAGCCTCGGGCTCGCGGTCATCTTCGGGCTCCTCAACATCATCAACTTCACGCACGGCGCACAGTACATGATGGGCGCGTTCTTCGCGTGGATGCTGCTCCATTATGCCGGCCTCAACTACTGGTGGGCGCTGGTGCTGGTCCCGATCGCCGTCGGCCTGGTCGGCATCGTCATCGAGCGGCTCCTCATCTCCAGGCTCTACAAGCTCGACCACATCTACGGCCTGCTGCTGACCTTCGGCCTCGCCCTCATCATCGAGGGCCTCTTCCGCAACCAGTACGGCGTGTCGGGCCTGCCCTACACGATCCCGTGCCAGCTCGCCGGCGGCACCAATCTCGGCTTCATGTTCCTGCCGACCTACCGCGCCTGGGTGGTCGTCGCCTCGCTCGTCGTCTGCCTCGCCACCTGGTTCGTGATCGAGCGCACGCGGCTCGGCGCCTATCTGCGCGCCGCGACGGAGAACCCGACGCTGGTCCAGGCCTTCGGCATCAACGTGCCGCGCCTCGTCACGCTCACCTACGGCTTCGGCGTCGCGCTCGCGGGCTTCGCCGGCGTGCTCGCCGCGCCGATCTACTCGCTGAACCCGACCATGGGCTCGAACCTCATCATCATCGTCTTCGCGGTCGTGGTGGTGGGCGGCATGGGCTCGATCCTCGGCTCCATCGTCACCGGCTTCATGCTCGGTCTCGTGGAGGGCCTCACCAAGGTGTTCTACCCGGAGGCCGCCGCCACCGTGATCTTCATCATCATGGCCATCGTGCTGCTCGTGAAGCCGGCCGGCCTGTTCGGACGGGCGACCTGACATGGCCACCGAGACCGAGACGATCCCCTTCGAGGAGACCGAGTTCGCCGGCCGCTCGCGCTCGAACGCGCATCACGCCTTCATCTTCGCGGGCCTTGCGGTGCTGCTCCTCGCCGCGCCGTTCCTGGTCTACCCCGTCTTCGCGATGAAGGTGCTCTGCTTCGCCCTCTTCGCGTCCGCCTTCAACCTGCTGCTCGGCTATGGCGGCCTCCTCTCCTTCGGCCACGCCGCCTATTTCGGCATGGCGAGCTACGTCTCGGCGCACGCCGCCAAGGTCTGGGGGCTCAACCCGGAACTGGCGATCCTGTCGGGCGTCGGCGTCGCAATCGTGCTCGGCGCCGTGTTCGGGGCGATCGCCATCCGCCGCCAGGGCATCTATTTCGCGATGGTGACGCTCGCCTTCGCGCAAATGGTGTTCTTCTTCGCGCTCCAGGCGCACTTCACCGGCGGCGAGGACGGCATCCAGGCCGTGCCGCGCGGTGCGCTCTTCGGCTTCATCTACCTCCGCGACGACCGCACGCTCTATTACATCGTGGCGGCCGTGTTCTTCCTCGCCCTGCTCTTCATCTACCGCGTCATCCATTCGCCGTTCGGGCAGATCCTGAAGGCGATCCGCGACAACGAGCCGAGGGCGGTCTCGCTCGGCTACCGCGCCAACCACTACAAGCTCATCGTGTTCGTGCTCTCCGCCGGGCTCTCCGGCCTCGCCGGCGCGATGAAGGCGATCGTGTTCCAGCTCGCCTCGCTCACCGACGTGCACTGGGCGATGTCGGGCGAGGTCGTGCTGATGACGCTGATTGGCGGCATGGGCACCGTGTTCGGCCCGATGGTCGGCGCGGCGATCGTCGTCACCATGCAGAACTACCTGGCGGAGTTCGGCGCCTGGGTGACGATCATCCAGGGCACGATCTTCGTCGTCTGCGTGCTGCTCTTCCGCGAGGGCATCGTCGGCCTGATCGCCAGGATCGTGCGCCGGCCGCTCTGAGCCGGCGGCGAGGCGCGCCGGTCGACCGCTTCCGGCCCGGCTTCGGTTGAACCCGCGGCGTTCCGGAAATATGGTTCCCGCTGGTCCGTCCGTTCGCCCGGGCGGGACGTGGGAAGAGCATGCCACAGGAGGTGCAATTGAGAGGCTTGTTCGCCGGGTTCGCCGCCGCCACCCTTCTCGCCGCGACGGCCGGCGCGCCCGCCTCGGCGCAGGGCGACAAGGTCGTCCACGTCTACAACTGGTCGGACTATATCGACGAGGAGATCCTCGCCGAGTTCAAGCAGGAGACCGGCATCGACGTCGTCTACGACGTCTTCGATTCCAACGAGATCGTCGAGACCAAGCTGCTCGCCGGCGGCACCGGCTACGACGTGGTGGTGCCCTCGGCCGAGTTCCTGGCCAGGCAGATCCAGGCCGGCGTGTTCCAGAAGCTCGACAAGTCGAAGCTGCCGAACCTCGAGAACGTCTGGCCCGAGATCGCCGAGCGCGTCGCCATCTACGATCCCGAGAACGCCTATTCCGTCAACTACATGTGGGGCACGACCGGGATCGGCTACAACGTCGCCAAGATCGAGGAGCGGATGCCCGACGCCCCCGTCAATTCCTGGGACATGATCTTCAAGCCGGAGGTGATCTCGAAGTTCGCCGATTGCGGCGTGCACCTGCTCGACACGCCGACCGAGCTCATCCCGGCGGCGCTCTCCTATCTCGGGCTCGACCCCGACAGCCGCAATTCCGAGGACATCGACAAGGCTGCCGAGCTCCTCCTCGCCATCCGGCCGCATGTCCAGAAGTTCCATTCCTCCGAGTACATCAACGCGCTCGCCAACGGCGACATCTGCCTGGCGGTCGGCTATTCGGGCGACGTGCTGCAGGCCCGCGACCGCGCCGAGGAGGCCGGCCAGGACGTCGAGATCGCCTATTCGATCCCGAAGGAGGGCGCCATGATGTGGTTCGACCAGATGGCGATCCCGGCCGACGCCCCGCACCCCGACGCCGCCCACGCCTTCATCAACTACATGCTGAAGCCGGAAGTGGCGGCCAAGGCGTCGAACTACGTCTACTACGCCAACGGCAACAAGGCGTCGCAGGAGCTCCTCGACGAGGAGGTCATCAACGACCCCGCGATCTATCCCGACGAGGAGACCGTGGCGAAGCTCTTCACCAAGCTCCCCTACGACCCGCAGACGCAGCGGCTCGTGACGCGGGCCTGGACGCGCGTCACCACGGGAC
>JAEZEK010000317.1 GCA_023417735.1 Pseudomonadota bacterium
GATCACGCCCGTCCCGGGCGGCGTCGGGCCGATGACGATCGCCATGCTGATGGCGAACACGGTCACGGCGGCCGCGCGCGCGGCGGGCCGGCCGGAACTGGCGGCAGCGGTCGGAGAGGGCCGGGCCGCAGCGTGACCGCGACGGCGGATGTCGTTGCCGGGTCAGTGCGCCGCGTGCCCCCGACCTATGGGCGATGAGCGGGGGCTGAAGAGGGGACGGCAATCATGAAGTCGCACGCGCGGGTCGTGGTGATCGGCGGCGGGGTGGTCGGCGTCTCCACGCTCTACCATCTCGCCAGGAAGGGCTGGGCGGACGTCGTCCTACTCGAGCGCAAGGAGCTGACGTCGGGGTCGACCTGGCACGCCGCGGGGCTGCTTCCGCTCTTCAACCTCAGCTACTCGGTGGGCCAGATCCACAAGTACTCGGTCGCGCTCTACAAGACGCTGGAGGCCGAAACGGGCCAGAACGTCGGCTTCTCGGTCTGCTCGAACATCCGGCTGGCGCGGACGCGCGACCGCTGGGACGAGTACATGTACTATGCCGGCGTGGCGCGCACGATCGGCGTCGACGTAAACGTGCTCACGCCGGACGAGGTGAAGGCGATCTGGCCGCTCTGCGAGACGGACGGCATCATCGGCGCGATCCAGCACCCCGACGACGGCTACATCCAGCCGGCCGACCTCACCCAGGCGCTCGCCAAGGGCGCGCGCAGCCGCGGCGCGGAGATCCACCGCAACACGGTCGTGACCGCCATCGAGCGGCGGCCCGGCGGCGAATGGCTGGTGCGCACCGACAAGGGAGACATCGTCGCCGAGCACGTCGTCTCCGCGACCGGCAACTTCGCCCGGCAGACCGGGGCGATGGTCGGGCTCGACGTGCCGGTCATGCCGGTCGAGCACCAGTACATCGTGACCGAGCCGCACCCGGCCATCCTGGAGCGCAGGCGGCAAGGCCTGCCCGAGATGGGGGTGCTCCGCGAGAGCGATTCCTCCTGGTACATGCGCGAGGAGGCGGGCGGGCTCCTGCTCGGGCCCTACGAGAAGGGCGCGCCGGCCTGCTACGTCGACGGGCCGTCGGCGGACAGCGAGTACGAGCTCTTCCAGGAGGATCTGGAGCGCCTGATGCCGCATATCGAGACGGCGATCGCGCGCGTGCCCGCCTTCGGCGAGGTCGGCATCAAGAAGGTCTACAACGGCGCCATCGCCTATACGCCGGACGGCTCGCCGATCGTCGGGCCGGCCTGGGGACTCAGGAACTTCTGGCTGAACGAGGGCCATTCCTTCGGGGTGACCGCCGCCGGCGGCGCGGGCTGGCAGCTCGCCGAGTGGATCGTGGAGGGCGAGCCCTCCATCGACATGCTGGGCGTCGATCCCCGCCGGTTCGGGCCCTATGCCTCGCGAGGCTACCTGAAGGCGAAGAACGAGGAGGCCTATGCCAACGTCTTCACGCCGCATTATCCGGACGAGGAGCGCGCCGCCGGGCGGCCGCTGAAGACCGCGCCCTGCTACGACCGGATGAAGGCGCTCGGTGCCGTTTTCGGCTCCGTCTACGGCTGGGAGCGGCCGAACTGGTTCGCGCCGGAGGGCTACGGCATCGACGTCGCCTCGATCGAGAAGCCGGACGTCCTCCTGAACCACAACCACCCGCAGCCGGATGCCGAGGGCCGGGTGAAGGAGGTGTGGTCCTTCCGGCGCTCCAACCATTTCGAGCATGTCGGGGCGGAGGTGCGGAACGTCGCCTCGGGCGTCGGCCTGCAGGACATGTCGGCCTTCGCCAAGTGCTATGTCAGCGGGCCGGGCGCGGCGGCCTGGCTGGACGGGCTGATGGCGAACCGCGTGCCGAAGGCGGTCGGCCGCATCCACCTCTGCCATCTGCTGACGGGGCGCGGCGGCGTGCGGTCGGAGTTCACGGTCTACCGGACCGGGCCGGAGAGCTTCTACCTGGTGTCGGCGGGGGCGCTCGAGCGGCACGATCACGACGTCCTCGCCAAGGCGTTGCCGGGCGACGGCAGCGTCCAGTTGCGGCCGGTCACCACCGAATGGGGCGTGCTCGTGCTCGCCGGCCCGCGCTCGCGCGACGTGCTGCAGAAGCTCACGAGCGCCGACCTCTCGAACGCCGCCTTCCCTTGGCTCACCGGCAAGCGGATCGACATCGGCCACGCGCAGGCCCATGCCCTGCGCGTCAACTTCGTCGGCGAGCTCGGCTGGGAGCTCCATCACCGGATCGAGACGCAGAACGCGATCTTCGACCTCCTGATGGAGGCGGGGCGCGCGTTCGGGATCAGGCCTTTCGGCATCCGGGCGATGATGTCGATGGCGGTCGAGAAGTCGTACCGGCTGGTCGGGCGGGAGCTTTCGATCGAGTATTCCGCCTACGAATCCGGCCTCGACCGCTTCGTGCATCCGAACAAGGGCGATTTCCTCGGCCGCGACGCGCTGGTGCGCGCCCATGCCGAAGGCGACGGATGGCGCTTCGTGACGATGGCGGTCGAGGGCGTGACCGACGCCGATGCGCGCGGCTCCGAGCCGCTCTGGGCGGGCGGCAACCTCGTCGGTCGCGCCACGAACGGCGGCTTCGGCTGGCGGACCGGCAAGTCGCTCGCTCTCGGCATGGTGCGTCCGGAGTTCGGCGAGGTCGGAACGGAGCTGGAGATCCAGATCCTCGGCGAGCGCAGGCGGGCGACGATCGTCCCGGAAAGCCCGTACGATCCCGGCAACGACCGGCTGAGGGCATAGCCGCCGCCAAAGTGCCGGTCGGGAGCGCCTGCAGCCGCACGCACCATTTCGCGGCGCCGCAAATTGCCGCGCGCGGAGATTGCAAGGCGGCGCGCCGTCTGCTGATCTGGATCAAAGCAGGCGTCCTGAGACGACTTAGAAAATGCGAAGGCGGCGGGCCGCAACCGGCCGAGCCCATCAAAGGGAGGCAGACATGGCTATTCGGCGTTCGCTTTCTTGCGCGCTTCTGGCATCGGCGGTGGCGGTCGCGGCCGCCCCGGCGCAAGCGGCCGGCACGGTTGAGGTACTTCACTGGTGGACTTCCGGCGGCGAGGCGAAGGCCGTGGGCGAGCTGAAGAAGGCCTTCGAGGCGCAGGGCGGCAAGTGGGTCGACTCGCCGATCGCGGGCGGCGGCGGTGACCCGGCCATGACCGCGCTCCGCGCCCGGGTGGTCGCCGGCAACCCCCCGACGGCCGTCCAGCTCAAGGGGCCCGGCATCCAGGAATGGGCGCGCGAGGGGACGGTCGCCGACATCGAGGAGGTCGCGGCGCGCGAAGGCTGGGAGGAAAAGCTGCCACCGGTTCTCGCCGAAATCATGAAGTACGAGGGCAAGTACGTCGCCGCGCCGGTGAACATCCACCGCGTCGACTGGATGTGGGTGAACCCGGCCGTGCTCGAGAAGGCCGGCGTGAGCGTGCCCACGACCTGGGACGAGTTCAATGCCGCCGCCGAGACGATCAAGGCCGCCGGCATCACCCCCCTCGCGCATGGCGGCCAGCCCTGGCAGGACGCCACCATCTTCGAGGTGGTGGCGCTCGGGCTCGGCGGCGCCGACTTCTACCGCAAGGCGCTGGTCGAGCTCGATGCGGACGCGCTGCAGAGCGACACCATGGTCAAGGTCTTCGACCAGATGCGCGTGATGCGGGGCTTCGTCGATCCCAACTTCTCTGGGCGCGACTGGAACCTCGCGACGGGCATGGTGATGCGCGGGGAGGCCGCCTTCCAGATCATGGGCGACTGGGCGAAGGGCGAGTTCCTGGCCGCCGGCAAGGCGCCGGGGACCGACTTCGTCTGCGCCGCCGCGCCGGGAGACGCCTTCGTCCTGAACTCCGACAGCTTCGTCATGTTCAAGGTCAGGGGCGAGGATCGGGTCGAGGGACAGAAGGTGCTGGCGAGCCTGATCATGTCGCCGGAATTCCAGAGCACCTTCAACCTCGCCAAGGGCTCTATCCCGGCCCGCATCGACGTGCCGCTCGATGCCTTCGACGATTGCGCGAAGAAGTCCCACGACGACCTGACGAAGGCGATCGAGGCCGGCACGCTCGTGCCGAGCATGGCGCACGAGATGGCGATCCCGCGCTCCGTGCGCGGCGAGTTCCTGGACGTGGTCACCGAGCACTTCAACTCGGACATGAGCTCCGCCGAGGCCGTCAAGCGGCTGGTGGAAGCCGTCGAGCGCGCACGATAGCGGCCGGCTCGCGGGGGCCCGGGGGGGGCGCGGGGAGCCGGCCGCTATCGTGCGCGCTCGACGGCTTCCACCAGCCGCGTGACGGCCTCGGCGGAGCTCATGTCCGAGTTGAAGTGCTCGGTGACCACGTC
>JAEZEK010000329.1 GCA_023417735.1 Pseudomonadota bacterium
TTGCCGGTGATGTTCTGGTTGGGCGGCGGCGCGCCCTTCCGGCCGGGCCGTGGCGGGCCGCCCGGGCGGCCACCGCCGCCGGGCCTGCCGCCGCCGCCGCCCATCGTCTTCTGCATCGTCTCGCCGATCTTCTGGAACGCGGCCTGAAGGCGGCCGGCGGAGATGATCAACTGGACGACGTCTTCCGATCCGGACTTGTCCTCGACGGCAAAGGTGAGCTTGACGATCCCGGTTTCCGGATCGGGCTCGATCGCGGTGACCTTCTCGACGAAGTGCCGCGCCACTGAATTGGTCATTCGACGTCCCTCCCTGCGATCAGACGAGCGGCTGGCCGCCGCCGGTGCCTTCGTCGTCCGCAGTCAGATCCCGCAGCCTCGGCTGGCCGCCGCGCATGCCCCCTGATCCGGGGCCGCCAGGCCCGGCACCCTGGGGCCCGGCGCCCTGCTGTCCGCCCTCCTGCTTGCGCAGGATCCCGCGCTGGATCAGGTCCTGGTAGACGTTCCGGAGCACGCCGACCGACCGCGTGAAGCCGCTCATCGGGATCGACACGGTGAAGCTGACATCCTCGGCGGTCGTCTCCGCATCCGCGGAGGCCTCGCCCTTCGCGTCGGCCTGCAGCGAAGCGAACTCGATGCGCACGACACCGCCAACGAAATACGCACGGTGAATGCGGCTGGCGAATAGGTCCAACTTCATCAATGGCTCCGGATGCTTTGGGAAAGGGCGGCATCTATAGCAATTGGTCGCTACCCGGTCCAGCACGGGCGACACGCGCACTTTCGATGAGAGATCCCGAACGCGGCGTCGGAACCGGCCCGGAGAAGCGCCGATCGCGCTTGACACCCTCTGGGGCCGAACCCTAAATGCGCCTCGCCGCACGGGCACCCCATCGTGCGCCTGGGGCCGTAGCTCAGATGGGAGAGCGCTGCAATCGCACTGCAGAGGTCAGGGGTTCGATTCCCCTCGGCTCCACCAACGCACCCGACCCGGACCTTCGATAGTTTCCGCCGTCTCGCCAAGGGAGCAACGCCGTTTGGTTTCCTTGCAGCACTGCCCGCTTGGCACGCCGCCCGAGGCGGACGTTCTTCCCGGGGATCTCGCACCCTGCCGGCGACCCGGAATCCGCCCTCGCCTCGCATTCCGGCACCCTTCCCTGTTCAAAATGTCTAAATGTTTATCGACTTGTGGGCCGGTGCCGCTGTCGCTACGAAGAGCGGCGGAGATCGTGACCCCTGCGGCCGCCTTTCGGGCATGACTCTTGCGTCCTCCGGAGCACCCGCGGACCGGGCTTCCCGGGTCCGATGCGGGTGCGCCGCGCCGGATCGTCTCGATAACATGCAGCCAAGGATCAAGAGGCCAGGATGAAGGGTATAGTGCTTGCCGGGGGCAGCGGGACCAGGCTCCACCCGATCACGAAGTCGGTCAGCAAGCAGATCTTGCCGGTCTACGACAAGCCGATGATCTACTATCCGCTGTCGACGCTCATGCTGGCCGGGATCCGCGACATCCTGATCATCTCGACGCCGCGCGACGTCCCGACCTTTCGGGACCTTCTCGGCGACGGCTCGGAATGGGGCATCAGCCTGAGCTATGCCGAGCAGCCCCGGCCCGAGGGACTGGCGCAGGCCTTCCTCATCGGCGAGGACTTCGTCGCGGGCGAACCGTGTGCGCTCGTGCTCGGCGACAACCTCTTCTACGGCCACGCCCTCTCCACCTTGCTGCGGCAAGCGGCGGAGCGGCCCGACGGCGCGACCGTCTTCGCCTACTGGGTCCAGGACCCCGAGCGGTATGGCGTGGTCGATTTCGATTCCGAGTTTCGCGCCCTGTCGCTTGAGGAGAAGCCGGCAAGGCCGAAATCGAACTGGGCGGTCACCGGGCTGTATTTCTACGACGGCGAGGTGGTCGACCTCGCCAAGACCATCCGCCCCTCGGCGCGGGGCGAGCTCGAGATCACCGACCTCAACCAGCTTTACCTCGACCGCAAGAGCCTGAAGGTCGAGCGCCTCGGCCGCGGCTACGCCTGGCTCGACACCGGCACGCACGAATCGCTGCTGGAGGCCGGCGAGTTCATCCGCGCCATCGAGCACCGGCAGGGCCTGAAGATCGCCTGCCTCGAGGAGGTCGCCTACGAAATGGGCTTCATCGACGCGGAGCAGGTCGGCCGGCAGGCCGAGCGGCTCGGCAAGTCCGCCTACGGGCAGTACCTTGCGAAATTCGCAGCCCAGATCGCCGCGGATCGCAGGGGCCCCTAGCGCGACCGCGGATGGGCTTCGCGCGCGCCATCCGCTAGGATAGCGATGGTCTCGATTCAGGCCGCAGCCATGGCAGGTTCAAATCGATGACCGACATCGGCGGTCCCTACGTTCGGGCGTCCTCGGTCACGATCTTCCTGCGGGTCGTGGGCGCGCTCATCCTGCGCGAGGTCCGCACCCGGTACGGCCGCAACAAGCTCGGCTTCGCCTGGGCGATCATCGAGCCGCTCGCGCTCGCCGGGGCGTTCGTCTACGTCCATGCGCTGATCTCGAGCCACCCGCAGTACGGACAGAGCGTAGCGCTGTTCTATGCCAGCGGGATCATCCCATTCCGCATGTTCTCCGGCATCGCCGGGCAGGTGACCACCGCGATCCGCTCGAACCAGCAGCTCCTCGCCTACCCGATCGTCAAGCCGATCGACACGGTGGTGGCCCGCACGCTGCTCGAATCGGCGACGAAGATCGTCGTTCTCCTGATCGCCTGGCTGATCCTGCGCGTGACCGAGGACATTACCATTGTCCATCATCCCGGCACGGTGATCTCGGCCATCGCGGCCATCATCCTGCTCGGGGCGAGCGTCGGCTATTTCAATGCCGTGGTCGGGCTGCTGTTTCCGGTATGGGAGCGCGTCTGGTCGCTGATGAACCTGCCCTTGTTCATCAGTTCCGGGATCTTCTTCGTGCCCTCGCAGCTGCCGCCGCAAGCGCTGCAGTACCTGACCTGGAACCCGGTCATGAGCTGCCTGGAATGGTTCAGGTACGGGATCTATTTCGACTACATTCCGGTGATGAGCGCGAACTACGTCTTCTCGCTGTCCGTCATCCTGCTGGTGACGGCGCTCGTCTTCGAGAAGACCGCCGTGGTCAAGATGGTGGAGCGCTAGGCCCGAGCGCCTCGGCCAAGCGTTCCGCCGC
>JAEZEK010000385.1 GCA_023417735.1 Pseudomonadota bacterium
CCCCCCCCCCCCCCCGCCCCCCCCCCGGGCGGCGCCGGCGACAGGGCGGTCCTCGGAAGCGACGCCCAGCGATGCCCCGTCCGAGGCAGCTACACCACCTGCCGAAGGCGTTCCGGCCCCGCGTCCCTCGGAGGCGCCGGGGGACCAGCCCTCACCGGACGGCGAGGCGAACGGGAACACGCAAGCACCGGTCGAAGGCGCCGGGGAGCCGCCCGCGATCGACCAGGCCGAGTCGGATTGCCGTTGGCGGCTGAAGGCGCTCGGCGTCGCCTTCGAGCCGCTCCCGGCGATCGACGACGGGCCGGAGTGCAGGATTTCGGCGCCGATCAGCGTATCGGAGCTCGATGCGGGCCTGAAGCTCGAGCCGGCCGCGACACTCTCCTGCCCGGCCGCCGAGGCCCTCGCCACCTGGGCGAAAGAGGTGGTCGTCCCGGCCGCAAGGGATGCTTTCGGCAAGGAGCCGAACGAGATCGTCCAGGCCTCCGGCTATGTCTGCCGAACGCAGAACGGCGTGCCCGGCGCGAAGGTGTCGGAACACGCGGCCGGCAATGCGGTCGACATCCTGGCGATCGCGGTGGAGGGCCAGGGCACGATCGGGCTGGCCGACCCGGGCGCTGTCGTATCGGATTCCGCCGAGGGCGAAGCGATCGCGGCCTTTCGCGCCAGGATCAGGTCGGAGGCTTGCCGGATGTTCGCGACGGTGCTCGGGCCGGGATCGGACGAGGCGCACGCGACCCATCTGCACCTCGACATTCGGGAGCGGGAAGCCGGCGCCCGGATCTGCCAGTGAGGGCCGTCAGGGCGTGATGCGCCCGTCGGTCCAGGTGCGGTTCGCCTCCGCCTTCGCCATCTCGATCAGATAGGCGACGAAGGGCAGACCCGCCTCCTGGGCGCGCACTTCCAGCGAATCGAGTTCGCTGCAGATGTCGCGCGCGATGAAGCGCGGGTCGCGGGCCGAATGCCCCCCGTCGGCCGCTGCCCGGTCCAGCAGCTTCTGGATGAAGTCGTCTCCCGGCGCTCGGGGCATCTGCTGGAACCCTGTCTAACCGTCTGACTCTAGGTAACGTTTTGGTAGCCTGAACAATTCGGGGATCGCGCCTGGGTTCCCGGCGCGACCGGGCCGTTGCCGCGCTTGGCCCGCCGAGCGGAACACGGGCGCGCCGGCGGGCGCGGTCGAAACATATGCCGACATGCGAATGTTGGCGGCACGGTGCCGATCGGCGGCCAGTCTGATAGCATTGCGACCGCGGCGAAGCCGAGGCGAATCGCGACGGTGCGCCGAGCGCCCGACCGCCAGCCTGCCCGTTCGCACGAAAAGGAGCCATCCCGTGCCGCCCGACCGTTCAAAGGAGGCCCGCGCCCGGGCCGAGGACAAGTTCCAGAAATCGCAGAAGCTGAAGGCGGAGAGCAACGCAGCCTGGTCGCAGCACGAGGCGGAGGGCCGCGCCGTCCGCGAGAAGACCGCGCGGCTGCGCGAGCTGCGCCTCGCCAAGGAAGCCGCCGACCGGGATGCGGCACCTGCGCCGGCGCCGAAGAAGGCGGCCGCCCGAAAGAAGACGGTCAAGCCGGGCGCCGCCGCCACCGTCTCGAAGCCGAAGACGAAGGCCGGGACCGGCAAGAAAGCCGATGCCACGGCGGACGCGATCCCGCTTCACCCGGAGATCCGCAATCCCGGCGAAGACGTGTAGCCGGCATCGCCCACCAGCTCCAGCGCGCGCCCGGCATGAAGGCCGGGAGACGACGGGAGATCGACGAGCGGTTCAGGCAGCCGCGAGGTGACGCCGCAGGCGGCGCGCTTCCGGATAGCTGCGCACCCGCGGCACCTTGCCGGCGGTGAGCGCGCGTTGCATGCCTTCCCAGTATTCGACCGTGAGCAGATCCGGATGGGCCTCGCGGAAGATGCGTCGCAGCGCCGGGTCGTCGATCCTGAGGCCGGGCAGCATCTCCTCCGGCAGGAAGACCGTGCCCTCCTCGAAATACCAGTCGGGGATGCCCTCCTCGCCCTCCTCCCGGTCGGTATTCGTGCGCACCTTTATGCCGGTGAGCGGCTCCACCGCATCGTAGTCGAAGAGGTAGACCTTCCCGATCGGGCTCACGCCGTAGTTCCGGCCGTCCAGATCCTTGTTGAAGATGTTTGCCGCAGCGTTGTTCTTGATGCAGTCGCCCAGGTTCAGGACGGCCAGGCGGGCCTCCTCCGGGCTTGCGGTCTCCAGGTACACCGGCAACGGGATCATCTTCATCTGCACGATGAGATGCCGGAAGATGACGTGCCGGCCGAGCAGGCTGACGGTGGACCCGCCCTCGGAGAGCAGATCGTCCAGGAGCTCGTGCGTGAACATGGAACGCTCGAGCTTCACCCGGTAGTAGATGATGTTGTCCAGCATCGACCCGGCGCGGTCGCTCTCGTGGACGAGGCGGTACTTGTCGAGCACGCGCTCGATGCCCGGGAAGTCGCCCCACTTGTAGTCGGCGGTCGGATGATCCCGGATGATCTTCAGCACGTAGCTCGACGAGGGCATCGAAAAGCCGATGGCGACGGTCCCCCGGAAGCCGACTGCGGCGCCGAGAAGCTCGCCCGTCGCGGCGTGCTCGCCGAGGATCTCGTTCATCACCTCGATCTTCCCAAGGTGATTGAAGCCGATGGTCGAATAGTGGATGCCGATCGGCCGCTTCGGCATGAGCCGGTGCAGGAAGGCGGCGAGCGCATGATAATGCGGGCTCGTGACGTGGAAGTTCGCGAGCGTCGTGGAGAACGCGTACTGCAGTTCGTCGCTGTCGGTGAGGACCGCGTCGACGAAGAGCCCGGACGGGCCGTTCAGGACGGCGATGAGGAGCGGGCAGCTGGCCTCGCCGGCCGCGATGCGTCCGACCAGATAGGCGCCGCGATTGCGGAAGAAGCCCGATCTGACCATGTCGATCCGGACCGGCCCGGCATGCGGTCCGAGCCTTTCGACCGCCTTCCCGATTTCCGCTGCGACCAGACCGGCGTCCCCCTGGAGGTCGCGCCAGGGCACGGAGAAGCCGGGCAGGCGGAGGATGTCGCGGACGAGGGACGCGTCGACCGGCGGTTCGGTCTCGATCGTCGCGAGCATGTCGGGCGGCTCGCTCGCTCCGGTCCGCGCGGCGTGGTAGCCGTAGGTCACCGGTCGCCATTCGTCCTGCACGACCTTGCGCCGGACCGAGGCGAGGAAGGCGAAGGCGAGATCGGCCTCGTAGCGCGGCTCGATCAGCGCGACATAGCGGGCCTCCACCAGGTGCCAGAAGCCCTCGTCCCGACCGAGTTCCGGCGACCCGGCGTGCAGGATCGGCGCGAACGTGGCGACGGCCACCGAATAGAGCGATAGGCGCTCCGCGGAGAGCCGGATCGTGGCGGGCCAGTCGCGTGCCTCGAATGCCGCCTTCGCGAGTGGCGCGATGCGCGTGAACCGCCCGAAATAGTCGTCGAACACGGCCAGGATCGCGCGCGCGAGGATGTCGGCGCGCTCGACCCTTCCGCCCGCGGCGGACAGGTCGCCAAGCGCGGCAAAGCCGATCTCCTCCGTCTGCAGCGCCTCACCGTCCGGCTGAGGCAGGACTGCGGTTTCCGTCACGCGCTCGCCCCGTTTCGAACGTCGCACTATCGGCGCACTCGCCGCCAGTGTCGAGGATCGTGGGCGCGGTGCGGCGTTCCGGCTGGACGGTACGGCGCCCGCCCAGCCGTAACGTCGTTCAGGCCGCATCGGCGCCGCGATGGGCGCGTTCGAGTGCGGCGAGGTCGAGCTTCACCATCGGCATCATCGCTTCGAAGACGCGGGCCGCCCGGGCCGGATCCGGGTCGGCGATCATCGCCCCGAGCGCTTTCGGCACGATCTGCCAGGTGACGCCGAAGCGGTCGGTGATCCAGCCGCACTGCATGGGCGTGCCGCCGTTGGACAGTGCCGCCCAGAGGCGGTCGACCTCGGACTGGTCCTCGCAGGTGACGAAGAAGGACACAGCCGGCGTGAAGCTGTAATGCGGACCGCCGTTCAGCGCGACGAAGGGGTCGCCGCCGATCGTGAAGTCGATCGCGACCACGCCGCCCGCCTTGCCGCCGGGATAGTCGGTCGGCGCGCGCATCACCCGGTCGAGCCGGGAATCCGGCATCAGCGACGCGTAGAAGTCCACAGCCTCCTCGGCGTTGCCGTCGAACCAAAGGCACGGCGCGATTCTGGACATGGCGAGCCTCCCTTCCTACGCCTCGACGAGGGTCTCGAACCCGCCGAAGATCATCCGCTTGCCGTCGAAGACCATCATGTCCGGCTCCTTCATGCGCGGATCCTCCATGATCTTCCTGTTGCCTTCGTCGCGCACGGCCTTCGAGGGCCACTCGACCCAGGAGAAGACCACGGTCTCCCCTTCCTCGGCCTTCACCGCGCCCCTGAAGTCGGTGACCTTCCCCTCCGGCACGTCGTTGCCCCAGCATTCCACGACCCGGAGCGCGCCGTGCTCTCGGAAGACCGTGGCGATCTCGGCCGCCATCTTGCGGAATGCATCCTTGTTCGCGGTCGGCACCGCGATCACGAAACCGTCGACATAGCTCATGGCAGTCTCCTCTCTCACGTGCCGCGGCCCGGCCGCGGCGGTTGTACGGCGGCCGCAGGAGCGGGTCAGGCGGTCGCCATCGCGGCTTTCGCCGCTTCGAGGTCCATCCACATCACTTCCCAGATGTGGCCGTCGGGATCCTCGAAGCTGCGGCCGTACATGAAGCCGTAATCCTGCCGCGGGCAGGGATCGCCGCCGCCGCCCGCCCGCTCCGCCTTCTCGACCATCAGGTCGACGTCCTCACGACTGTCGGCCGAAAGGCACAGCAGCACCTCGCTCACCTCCCTGGCGTCGGCGATCTTCTTCGGCGTGAACTGCCGGAACTTCTCGTGCGTGAGCAGCATCGCGTGGATCGTGTCGGAGAACACGATGCAGGACGCGGTGCCGTCGCAGAACTGTTCGTTTCGCTTCGCGCCGACGGCCTCGTAGAAGGCGGTCGCCGCCGCCAGGTCGCGGACGGGCAGGTTCACGAAGATCATCCTGGACATGGGTTCCTCCCCCGGTTCGATTTGACACCCATGCCCCATCTAGTTATAAAATGCAACCATGCAGTCAGAAAAAATAACTAAGGAAGCCGAAAGCAGGCGCCGCCGCTACGAGGATGCCTGTGCCGCGGCGCACGGGCTCGACCTCGTCGGCGATCGCTGGGCGCTCCTCGTGATCCGCGAGCTGATGCTGGGGCCCAAGCGGTTCAGCGACATACGGGCGAGCCTTCCGGGCATCAGCGCCAACGTGCTGACGCAACGCCTGGAGCAGCTCGAGGCGGGCGGCGTGCTGACCAGGCGGAAGCTCGCGCCGCCAGCGGCCGTTCAGGTCTACGAACTCACGCCCTGGGGATATCAGGCCGAGCCGATCCTGCAGGCGCTCGGGCGCTGGGCGGCGCGCTCGCCCCACCAAGACCCTGG
>JAEZEK010000396.1 GCA_023417735.1 Pseudomonadota bacterium
GGCTCGGCGTGCCGATGGGCTCGCTCTCCGGCGGCCAGCGCCAGGCGCTTTCGCTCGTCATGGCGACGCTCGCGCCGTCGAGCATCGTGCTCCTCGACGAGCACACCGCGGCCCTCGACCCCGCCAATGCCGAATTCGTCCTGGAGCTCACGACCCGCCTGGCGGAGCGCTTCGCGCTCACCGTCCTCATGGTCACCCATTCCATGCGCCAGGCGCTCGACCTCGGCTCGCGAACGCTCATGCTGCACGAGGGCCAGATCATCTTCGACATGAGCGGCGCTGAGCGGACGTCTTTGTCGGTGGAAGACCTGATCGAGCGTTTCCGGCGGGCGCGCGGGCAGGAACTCGCCGAGGACCGCCTGCTGGTCGGGTGATCGGGGACGCTCGGCCGCGAGATCGGTCCAGCCGCCCTTCCGCGAATAGAGGATCTTCGGATCCTGCACGAGGAAGAAGCGGAACGTGGGCGTCGGGTCGGTGATGCGCATCCGGAACGTGACGCTCCCGCCCGGGTCGACATGCCCCTTCTCGAAGAGGATGCGGTCGGCTGGCTCGAAGAGGCGCTCATGCGCCGCGAAGCGGTCCGAGAGCACGTCCGGCCCGCGGCGCCCGATCTGGTCGAAGGAGAGGCCGTCCTCGTAGCTGCTCGGCCGGTCGAGCCGTTCCTGGAGCTCGAGCTCGAAGCCGGCCCAGACATGGCCCGACGCGTTTCGCACGCGCTTCACCAGCGTGACCCCCGAACCCGGGGAGACCGCCGGACCGTCCGCGCCCGTCCGCCTGATGACGAGCACGACCGGCGCCGCGCCGAGGATCTCCTCTTCCACGATCACGGGGTGCTCCGCCGTGCCGCGCCCCGTCGCCGAGAGGAGCCGGAACCCGCCGAGTTCGTCGGAGAAGGTCAGGCCCCCGGCCGAGAACTCCACCGCCGCACCCCGCCCCGGCGCGGACGCCAGGACGACGGCGGCAAGGGCCGCGCCGATCCAGGCCGTGCCCTTCCTGCCAAGCCGTGGCATGGTCGCTCCGCAATGGCCGCCCGGATCGTGGCGGAGCGCAGGCGATGGGGCAAGCATCGGAACGCCCCCCGCCCGCGGCGGTTTCAGGAGCGGCACAGGGGGAGAAGGTCGTGGCGTCCTGGATCGAGAGCGTCGTGGAGAGCACCGGGGTTCTGGGCATCGCATTCCTGATGCTGCTGGAGAACGTGTTCCCGCCGATTCCCTCCGAGCTCATCATGCCGCTCGCCGGCTACGCGGCCGCCTCCGGCGACGCGAACATCGTGCTCGTGATCCTCGCCGGCTCGCTCGGCTCGCTCGCCGGCGCCACGTTCTGGTTCGTCATCGGACGCCGGATCGGCGAGGAAGGCCTGAAGCGCTTCGCCGCGCGGCACGGCCGCTGGCTGACGCTCACGCCGAAGGACGTCGCCGACGTCGACGACTGGTTCGACCGCCACGGCCACAAGGCGGTGCTGATCGGGCGCCTGGTGCCGACCGTCCGCACCCTCATCTCGGTCCCGGCCGGGATCTCGGAGATGTCCTGGACCCGCTTCCTCGTCTATTCCGGCGTCGGAACGCTGGTCTGGACCGCCTCCCTCGCGCTGCTCGGCTATGCGCTCGGCGACCGGTACGAGACGGTCGAAACCTGGATCAACCCGGTCTCGAACGTGATCTTCGCCGGCATCGCGCTCTGGTATCTGTGGCGCGTGGCGACGTTCCGCCGGCGCCTCGAACGCGATGAGCACGGCGCCGGCGGCCATTGAGCGCCGGCCCGGCGCGCCTAATCCGCCATCGTCTCGATTGCCGCGAAGCCCTCGGCTCCGTCGCCCTCGTGGAACGGCGTCGTCACCTCCACGAAGGTGTCCGGGTAGAAACCGTTGAAATGGGTGCGGAGCGCGAGCGAATAGGCCCCGATGTGGCCGATCTCGATCCAGTCGCCGGTGTCGACCGTCTCCGGCAGCCAGAACGGGCGCGACAGGATGTCCACGGAATCGCAGGTGGCGCCGCAGACCTTGAACGGCACGAGGCCGTCCGGATCGCCGCTCCGCCTCTTGCGCGCCGGATCGGGGATGAAGCGCGCCGGGAGCGTGATCTTGCCGGTCCATGAATCCGAGAGCGAGGCCCAGATCCCGTCATTGATGTAGAGGCGCTTCCCCTTCTTCAGGAGCACGCGGACGAGCACCGAGAACGCGCGCGCGACGATGACGCGCCCGGGCTCGGCGATGAGCGGCAGGTCGGAGAAGCCCCATTCCGCAAGGTCGGAGCGAAGCCGCGCCATCAGCGCGTCGATCGAAGGCATCTTGGGGCCCGGGCGTTTCGGGTCGTGCCCGTATTCGGCGGGAAAGCCGCCGCCCACGTCGAGCCCCGCGAGGTCCACCCCGGCGCGCGAGCGGACCCAGTCGGCCGACGCCAGAGCGCGCTCGTAGACGCCGGGATCCCCGATCTGGCTCCCGACATGGAAGCAGAGCCCGGTCCTGAAGCCGATCCGGTCGATCCTCTGGAGGAGCTCCACCGCATGCGCGGGCGCGGCCCCGAACTTCTTCGAAAGCTCGTAGGCCGCATTGCCCTTGGTCTGCAGGCGCACGTAGAGCGTGATGTCGGCCGGGTCGAGGTCGAGCGCGCGGACGATCCTCAGGATCTTCGCGATCTCGTCCTCGTGGTCGAGCGACATCACCCGGATCGCATAGGTTTCCAGCGCCAGCCGGATGTCCGACTGCGCCTTCACCGGATGCATGTAGAGGAGCTCGGCGTCGGCCGAGACGTCGCGGACCGCACGGAACTCGGCCGGGCTCGCGACGTCGAAGGCCGTGATCCCGACCTCGACCAGGGAGCGGAGCACCATCGGCTCCCCGTTGGTCTTGACGGCGTACGCGGTCTTCCCCGGGAAGGCCGACATGAATGCGCGCGCGTCCTCCTTCAGCACCGCAGGGCGGAAGCAATAGACCGGAACGTCCGGCCGCAGCGCGAGCGCGGCCTCGCGGGCCGTGGTGAAGCGGTCGATGGCAGCGTCCTCCTCTTGATGGACCACCTAGGCGTGCGCCGGCCGGCGAAAAGCCCGCTCCGCACCGCGCGGCCGCGCATGGGCCTTCTTTACTTCACCGGCTTCCTGTCGCCTCGGGGCCAGTGGTATTC
>JAEZEK010000401.1 GCA_023417735.1 Pseudomonadota bacterium
GCATCGGACGGGAAGATGACCTTCACGTCATCGAACGAGAACGCATCGAGCTCCCAGTTCCCGTCCTCGGTCATCGGCTCGTACTTGTCGGGGTCGACTTCCATGGTGCCGGACGGGCCGGCGACGAGGCATTCCCCGGCGATCATGGTCTTCGCGCGTTTGGCATCCTTGTCGACCATCGACTGCCAGAAGCGGGTCTCGAGATCGACGATAGCCGCCTTGGCCTGGGTCATGGCGAACCTCCGATTGATTGATCGGGAATTGAACGAAGGTTGGAGCATTTCGGATCCCCCGGGCGCCTTTGTCGCATTCGGCCTCCTTCGTTCGTCGTGCCGGAAAGAGGAGGACCGGCATGACCACATTCATACTGATTCCGGGCGCGGGCGGAGCGGCGTGGTACTGGAGCCGCGTCGTGCCGCTGCTCGTGACGGCAGGACACGAAGCGCTGGCCGTCGACCTGCCGGCCGACGATCCCGCCGCCGGGCTATCCGCCTATGCCGACCTTGTCGTCGATGCGATCGACGGACGGAACGACGTCGTGCTCGTCGCCATGTCGCTTGGCGGCTTCACGGCCCCGCTGGTCGCAACGCGCGTGCCGCTCCGCAGACTGGTCTTTCTGAATGCAATGATCCCGGTTCCCGGCGAGACGGCCGGTGCGTGGTGGGACAATACCGGATCGGAGGCGGCGCGAATGGAAGCGGCGCGCGCGGGCGGGTACGGCGAGGCAATCGACCTCGACGCGTATTTCCTCCACGACGTTCCACCGGAGATCGCCGCGGAAGGCTTGCCGCACCAGCGGCCGGAAGCCGACATCGCGTTCAGCGAGCCATGCGCCTTCACCGCGTGGCCGGCCATTCCGATCCATGTCATCGCAGCGCGCGACGACCGGTTCTTCCCTGTGGCGTTCCAGCGGCGCGTGGCAAAGGAGCGGCTCGGCGTCGATGCCGATGTCGTGCCCGGCGGGCACCTCGCGGCGCTGTCGGAGCCGGCGGCGCTGGCGGGACAATTGCTTCGGTATCTATGACCGGAAAGCGGTGGCGAGGGACGACCCAAGCGAACTGCGGCGAACGACAAGCCGCGTCTGCAACAGCGCGTGCTCGCCCGCGAAGATGCCCGACTCGAGCCATGACAGGAGGAAGCCGGACACCCGGTTCCGCTTGATGAAGGCGGCGCTCCCGTTCGCCTGATTGAACTGGAACGCGCAGCCGTGCCAGCGCGCGACGCGTTCGGCGGCGCGGCGCGTGCGCGGATTGAGTACGAACGCAAAGGTCTCGCTGCAAAAGACGACGCCGAGTTGCTTTTCGGAAACCCACAGCACCTGGCCGGGCTCGAGTTTCATCAGAGCTGGGTTGCGGCGCATCACCATGCCTTTCCCTCTCGACCCCGCCCTTTAACCCGCGGGATCGATCAAGGGTTCCGGTGGCGGGGTCGCTCGCCCGGTCACCGTTTCTTGACCCGCCGGAGGATCGGCGAGGCAAACAGGATTCGTCACGGCGCCGCAAACGGCCGCTGCAGGTCCAGCCCTTCGCGGAGCGTGAGGCCGAAGCCGGGGCGGTCGCCAAGCGTCACCTTGCCGCCCTCTGGCAGTTCCTCGCCTTCGAACAGCGCGCCGAACACCGGCTCGATGCTCCGCCCGTCGGCGCTCATGTTGACGTATTCGGAAAAGGGAATGTGCGGCTGCGAGATCACGAAGTGATAGGAATAGGCGCCCGAGGCGTGCGGCACGACGGGGATGTCGTAGGCCGCGGCCATGGCGCTGACGCGGAGCGCCTCGGTGAGGCCGCCGATCCACATCACGTCGGGCTGGAGGATATCGACCGCCCTCCCCTCGATCAGCGAACGGAAGCCGTAGCGGGTGTACTCGTGCTCGCCCGTGGTCCAGCGCGTCGTCGGGCAGCGCTCCTTCAGGATCCTGTGGCCGGCGACGTCGTCGGGCGAGAGCGGCTCCTCGATCCAGTAGATGCCGACGGGCTTCAAGGCCTCGGCGAGCGCCACGGCGTAGCCGATGTCGAGCGACATGTAGCAGTCGACCATCAGCGGAAAATCCGGACCGACCTCCTCGCGATGGGCGGCGAGGAAGGCGACGTTCTTCCTGAGCCCCTCCGGACCGTCGGCAGGGCCGTGGGGCAGCGGCACCTTGCCGCCGAGGAAGCCCTGCGCCTTGTACGCCTCCGGCCGCGGGCCGGTGCAGTAGAGGTCGAGCACCTCGCGGGTCTTGCCGCCGATCATGGCGTAGACCGGCTCGCCGCGGAGCTGGCCCAGGAGATCCCAGAGCGCGAGGTCGACCACCGAGATGGCGGCGACGGTGATACCCTTCCGGCCATAGGGCAGGCTCGCCCGGTACATCTGGTCCCACAAGAGATTGATGTTCCGCGGATCGGCGCCGACCAGGAAGCGGCGAAAGTGCTTTTCGATCATGAAACAGGCGGGCGGACCGCCGAGGCCCGTGGCGACGCCGCGCTTGCCGCTCCTGGTCTCGATCTCGACCACCAGCGAGCCGAGGATGGCAATGCCCCAGCTCGTCCGCGAGGCCTTGTAGTCGGCGTAGCCGGACATCGGGTTGGCAATCAGCGAATCGATCAGCCAATGGCCCTTCTCGCGGTCGTGGTAGTCGCCGCCCTTGCCTTCGCCGACGACATACGCGCGGACGTCGACGATCTCGTCGCGGCGCATCAGACCGCCTCGGCCCTGCCGCTCGCCGCGGAGCGGTACATGGCGTCGAGCACCTCAATGGCGCGGGCGCCAACGACGCCGTCGGCCGGGTTGTCGACCGGCTTGCCGTTGCAGATGTCGACGAAGACGCGGAGCGGCGACTCGCACTCATAGGCGCCGTCGCCGGGGGCAAGGGCGATGACCTCGTCGCGGCCGTCGCGCCGGCGGAGTTCGACCCGCTCGCGCTCGATGTCGAGGAGGAGCATGCCCTCCGAACCGAAGATGCGGAGATCGATCTGGACCGGGCGGCCTTTGGGCAGCGTCGCCGCGCCGGAAACGGAGCCGGTCGCGCCATTGGCAAAGCGCACCGCGG
>JAEZEK010000029.1 GCA_023417735.1 Pseudomonadota bacterium
GCTGCCGCCCGCGAGGGCGTCACCAACGAGGACGGCAAGTACTACACGGCCGACGGCGACCCGACCTACAACATCGCCGAGGACGGTACGGTCGACTGGTACACCTTCTCGGGCTTCCGCCGGTACCATGCCGAATGCCACGTCTGCCACGGCCCCGAGGGGCTGGGGTCGTCGTACGCGCCCTCGCTCGTGAATTCGCTGAAGACGATGGAGTATTCGACCTTCCTGGAGGTGGTGACGAACGGCCGCCTGCACGTCGACGCCTCGAACCAGAACGTGATGCCGGCATTCGGCACCAACCCCAACGTCATGTGCTACATCGACGATCTCTTCATCTACCTGGAGGCACGCGCGAAGGGCGGGCTGAAGCCCGGCCGCCCCGGCAAGCGTGAAGACAAGCCCGAGGCGGCGACCGAGGCGGAGAACGCGTGCATGGGCGGATAGGAGCAACACAGATGCTTACCAACCCACGGATCGCCGCCGTCGCGGCGGCGATCCTCCTGATCGGAACTTCCGCTGCACCGGCCCAGCATTCCGGCCTGGGCGGGGCGGTCGAGCTGATCGATCCGGAGTATCTGCGCGTCTGCGCGGATCCCGACAACCTGCCATTCTCCGACGACAAGGGGGCGGGTTTCGAGAACAAGCTCGCGGAATTCGTCGCGGCGAAGCTCGGCAAGAAGGTGAGCTACCACTACTTCCCGCAGGTGACGGGCTTCGTGCGCAACACGCTCGCGGCCAATCGCTGCGACGTGATCATGAACTACCCGCAAGGGGACGAACTCGTCCAGAACACGAACGCCTATTATCGGACGGCCTATGCGCTGGTCTACCGGGGCGGCGGCGAGCTCGACGGCATCGAGACGATCGAGGACGCCAAGCTGCAGGGCAAGCGCGTCGGCGTGGTGGCGGGCACGCCTCCGGCGACGAACCTCGCCAAGGCCGGCCTGATCGGGAAGGCGAAGCCCTACCAGCTGTTCGTGGACACCCGCATCGATTCCACGTTCGAGCAGATGATCAAGGACGTCGAGGAGGGGGTGACCGACGCGGCCGTCGTGTGGGGTCCGGTTGCGGGCTATTACGCCGCACGGGCGAACCCGCCGCTCGAGGTGGTGCCGCTGACGGCCGAGAAGGTCGGGTCGCGCATGGTTTACCGCATGACGATGGGCGTGCGGGCGGCCGACCAGAACTGGAAGCGGCAGCTGAACGATCTGATCCGGGCGCACCAGAGCGAGATCAACAAGATCCTGCTCGAATACGGCGTCCCGCTCCTCGACGAGAAGGACCAGAGGATCACCCAATGACGCGAACCGGCGCGGCGGCCTTGGTCGCCGCGCTGTTTCTCCTCTCGGCCGGCCCGGCCGGAGGCGCGGCGCCGCCACCCGAGCCGCCGGGCTACCGGATGGACGCCTACCGTGCCCCGGGTCCGGCCACGCTGGCCGGCGCGCGTGTCGTCTCCACCGCGGAGGCCCACCGCCTCTGGCAGGAGAAGGGGGCCGTGTTCATCGACGTCCTGCCGCGGCCGCCGAAGCCCGATCTTCCCGCAGGCACGGTCTGGCGGGAACAGCCGCGCTTCGGCATCCCCGGCAGCATCTGGCTGCCTGACGTCGGCTATGGAGCGCTTTCGCCGGAGATGGAGCGCTACTACCGGGAGAACCTCGCGCGCGCGACCTCGGGTGACCCCGGCCGCACGATCGTGATCTATTGCCTGGCCGAATGCTGGATGTCCTGGAATGCGGCCAGGCGCGCGCTCGAATGGGGCTATGGCGACGTCGTGTGGTATCCCGACGGGACCGACGGCTGGAGCTTCGAGGGACATCCGACCGAGGAATACGCGCCCGTTCCCCGCCCCGGCGAGGCAGTCAGCCGCTGAGCCCCGCCTGGAGCGCGCGCGCCAGCGTGAAGAAGCGCTGCTCGATGAGGGTGGGGACCTCGCAGACGAAGCTCAGCGATGCGCGCCGCTCGTCGAAGATGCGCGTGGACCACATGATCTGGTCGGCCTTCTCGGCGATCGCCTGCCGGTCGGCGTCGGGCTTCGCCTCCAGCGTCTCGAGCGCGACCGTCTCCCGCCTGATCGCGTCGGCGAGGTCCTTCTGCTTGCGTCCGTAGCGCTCGATGCCTGCGATCACCTGCTTCCGCTCCGTGTCGAGCGTTCTGAAAAGGCCGGCGAAGACGGCGGTGAGCCGGGCCTCGCGCCCCGCTTCATCGAGGCTCTGCGCGAACTGGGTCACGCGTTCCTGCGCGTCCTGCAAGGGGATCCGGCGCGAGGCGAGTTCGTCCACCAGGTCGCGAACCTCGGGATCCTGGTCCCACGTGGCGAGGACGTCCTCGATCGCCGGGCCGGACCAGACGGCGGCCGGCTGCAATTCGGGCACCTTCCTCTGGATGCACGGCCAGTCCGGGTCGTGCCCGGGCGGCTGCGCGAATGCCGGAGCGGCAACGAGAGGGATCAAGGCAGCGAGCATGGGCCAACGGAACATGGATCTTCCTCTGTCGTGCCGTGCCTGCGCACGTGCGGCATGCCCGCTTCGGGGACACCGCGGGCTCGGGCGACGGATGGTCGGGCCGCGATCATGTACGCTGAGTTGTGGCGAAGCAAGGGCGCGGCGGACGGCTGGTCATGGCGTGGATTCGCCTTGTCACCCGCGGCGCCGGCGCTAGTGTGGGCGCCATGAATCCGACAGTGAAAAAGCTTCTCATCGCGGCCGGGGGCCTCGCGTTCGCGGTCGCCGCCGCGCATGCCGAGGCGCCGAAGACCGCCGTCTTCGATCTCGAGCTCGTCGATACGAGCGGCGGCAACTCTCCCGACGAGAAGGCGCAGGAACTGGGCCGTCTCGAAGCGCTCGACGCCCGGCTCCGCGAGAAGCTCCGGGAGAGCGGGCAGTACGAGCTCGTGGACATGGAGCCCGTCCGCGCCCGGGCGCAGGGGTACAACCTGCAGGCCTGCGGCGGATGCGACGTGAAGCTCGCCCGCGAGGTCGGTGCGGAGGTCGTCGTCACCGGCTTCGTGCAGAAGGTGTCGAACCTCATCCTGAACATCAACATCTACATCCGGGACGTGGCGAGCGGCCGGATGATCAAGGGCGTGAGCGCCGACATCCGCGGCAATACCGACGAATCCTGGCGGCGCGGGCTCGACTGGCTGCTGGCCAACCGGATCCTGCCGGAGACCCGGCCGTGACCCTGATGCTGGCCAGCGTCGCGGATGCCGACGAGGCCGAGCTCGTCGTCCCGCTCGGCGCCGACATCGTGGACGCGAAGGATCCGAAGGCGGGCGCGCTCGGTGCGCTGCCGCAAGACGCGATCGCCGGGATCGTCGCCGCGGTGGCCGGCCGCCGGCCGGTGAGCGCGGTGATCGGCGACCTCCCGATGGAGCCGGAGATCGTCCGCGGCGCGGTCGAGCAGGTCGCGGCCGCCGGGGTCGACCACGTCAAGATCGGCTTCTTCCCGGGCGGGGACCCGAATGCCGTCATCGATGCCTTGGCGGAGCCGGCCGGGAGACTGCGGCTGATCGCGGTGCTCTTCGCCGACCGCGCACCGGATTTCGCAGTCCTCCCGCGCCTGGCGCGCGGCGGCTTCGCGGGCGTGATGCTGGACACCGCCGGAAAGGGGGAGGGGCGTCTCCTCGACCATATCGCGGTTCCGGCCGTATCCGCCTTCATGCGGCGGGCGCGCAACCTGAAGCTCCAGATCGGGCTCGCCGGCAGCCTGGAGGCGCCGGACGTGCCGCGTCTTCTGCCGCTCAAGCCCGATTTCCTGGGGTTCCGCGGCGCGCTTTGCAGCCGCCTCGACCGCACCGGCCGGATCGACGGGGCGGCCGTGAAGCAGATCAGGTCGCTCATCCCGAGCGTGAGCCGGGACGGGGCCGAACCGCACCCCGACCTCCACGTCCTCGCCGCGCGCGGCTATGCTCCGGACGTCGCCGCCGAGACGCAGGGCGGCAGCGACCGCATCTTCGTGCGGGACTTCGTCCTGCCGGTGCAGATCGGGGCCTACAGCCACGAGCGCGTTGCGCCACAACGGGTGCGCTTCGACGTCACGGTGGAGACGTTCAGGATCAGCCCGGAGGCGCAGGACCTCAGCCGCATCCTCTCCTACGACCTCATCACCGACGGCATCCGCGCCATCGTCGCCGAAGGGCACATCGACCTTGCCGAGACGCTCGCCGAGCGGATCGCGGCGCGCCTGCTGCTCGATCCGCGGACGCGCTCCGTCACGGTGCGCGTGGAGAAGCTCGACCTCGGCTCGGGCGGGGTGGGCGTGGAGATCGTCCGGCGGCGGGCGCTCGAGCCGCGTTCCGTGCACCCGCTGACCGGAAGCCGGCCCGCGCCGGCCGGATCGAAGTCGCCCGGTTGAGGCCGGAAGCAATCATCAAGCTCGGCGGGAGCTACGCGCTGTCGCCCGATCTGGGCCGCGCGCTCGAGGCCATCGCGCGCTGCCGCGCGCCCGTCGTGTTGGTGCCGGGGGGCGGGCCCTTCGCCGATGCCGTGCGTGCGGCGCAGCTCCGCATGGGGTTCGGCGATCGCGCGGCGCACAGGATGGCGCTCCTCGCAATGGCGCAGTTCGCAGAGGCGCTCGCCGATCTCGGCGCGGGCTTCGAGGTGGCGGAGAGCGCCGAGGCCATCCCCGCCGCGCACGGCGCGCAGCGCGGG
>JAEZEK010000065.1 GCA_023417735.1 Pseudomonadota bacterium
GAGCGGCGCCAGTCGATGCGCCGCGCCGGCTCGCCGCTGACATAGGGCCGGAACTGCCAGAAGGTCTCGCCGGGGCCGGGCCGGCGACGGCCGTGGACGCCCAGCATGACGTTGGCGGCGACGCGCCGCGCGTCAACCAGCAGTTCGGGCAGGCGCGCGGCCAGCGTCCGCGCCGCGCCGACGCGATCCCGGATGCTGGTCGGTGCCGTGCTGGCCATCGGCTAGAGGTTCGTCCCCACAGCCCGCGCGATCAGGTCGCGAACGCCGACCCCGTCGGCGCGGGCGGCGAAGGTGACGGCCATGCGGTGCTGGAGCACCGGGATGGCGAGCGCTTCCACGTCGTCGAGCGAGGGCGCGAGGCGGCCGCCGATCAGTGCGAGGGCGCGCACGCCGAGCATCAGCGCCTGGCTGGCGCGCGGGCCGGGGCCCCACGCGATCTTGTCGGCGATGTCGGCCTGCGCCTCGCCGGGCCGAACCGAGCGGACGAGGCGGAGGATCGCCTCGACGACGGCCTCGCCGACCGGCATGCGGCGGACGAGGGCCTGGATGTCCATCAGCTCGCGCGCCGAGAGCACCGGCTTGGCGGCGGCCTGGCTGGCGCCGGTGGTCTCGAACAGCATGCGCCGCTCGGCGTCGATGTCGGGATAGAGCACGTCGATCTGCATCAGGAAGCGGTCGAGCTGCGCCTCCGGCAGGGGATAGGTCCCCTCCTGCTCGAGCGGGTTCTGCGTCGCGAGCACGTGGAACGGACGGGGCAGGTCGTGCGGCTGGCCTGCGATCGTCACGTGGTACTCCTGCATCGCCTGCAGGAGCGCGGACTGCGTCCGGGGGCTGGCGCGGTTGATCTCGTCCGCCATCAGCAACTGGGCGAAGATCGGGCCCTCGATGAACCGGAAGCTGCGGCTGCCGTCCGGCGCCTCCTCGAGCACTTCCGCGCCCAGGATGTCGGAGGGCATCAGGTCCGGCGTGAACTGGATGCGCCGGGCGTTGAGGCCGAGGACGGTGCCCATCGTCTCGACCAGCTTGGTCTTGGCGAGGCCCGGAACGCCCACGAGGAGACCGTGGCCGCTCGCGAAGACGGTGATGAGGGCCCGCTCGACGACGGTCTCCTGGCCGAAGATGACCTCGCCGATCGCGGTCCGGACCTCGACGAGGCGCGCGGCCGCGTTCTCGGCCTCGCGCACCACGGTCTTCGGATCGATCGGAAGGGTGTCGATTGCGCTCATAGCGGACTATCCATAGATCAGCGACCATCCTGATGTGGTGCACGAACCGTGCCGAGGACAGGTGTTGTTGTTGTGCGGAGCGATTGTGTCAGGGCGCGGGCAGAACGGAAATCACTTTCGGGCCATCGCCCGTGCATGGCAGGGCTGAGATCGTGAGCGGACCGACGCTGCCGGCCGGACTTGCGGCGCTCGTCGAACGGGCCGGCTCGACCGCGCCGGAGCGCCCGGTCGACCGCTGGAATCCGGCCGACTGCGGCGACATCGACATGCGGATCGGCGCCGACGGCACCTGGCACTACATGGGCGGGCCGATCGGTCGAGAGGCGCTGGTCCGGCTGTTCGCCTCCGTGCTCCGGCGCGAGCCGGACGGCCGCTACGTGCTGGTGACGCCCGTCGAGAAGCTTGGCATCCGCGTCGACGACGCGCCTTTCGCCGCCGTCGAGATGGCGGCTGAAGGGGAGGGGCGTGCCGCGCGGCTGACCTTCCGCACGAATGTCGGGGACGTCGTCACCGCCGGGCCGGATCATCCGCTTCGCTTCGCGCTGGAGGCGGAGACCGACGGGCTGAAGCCTTACGTCCTGGTGCGCCGGGGGCTCGAGGCCCTGCTGGCGCGGCCGGTCGCATTCGACATCGCGGAGCGTGCGAGCGAGCATGAGGGACGGCCGGGCGTCTGGTCGGGCGGCGTCTTCTTCGCCTTTCCCGAGGCCGCACATGGCTGAGCCGGTCCGTTACGGCGCGGAGGATTTCCGCCGACGCGTGCACGAGCGGCTCCTGCCGCATCCGGGTGCGGCCGTCGGCGACCACAGCCTCAATCCGGAGATCGCAGAGCTCTTCCACGGCGTCCCGCACCGGCCCGCCGCCGTGCTCGTGCCCGTGGTGGTGCGGGAGCCCCAGGCAACCGTCATCCTGACCCTGCGCACCGACACCCTTTCCTCGCATCCCGGGCAGGTGGCCTTTCCCGGCGGGCGGATCGATCCGGACGACGACGGGCCGGTCGCGGCGGCGCTGCGCGAGGCGGAGGAGGAGATCGGGCTCGACCCGGCCTTCGTCGAGACGCTCGCGCTCGGCCCCGACTACCTGAGCGGCTCGGGATTCCACGTCGCCCCGGTGCTGGCGCTGGTCAGGCCCGGTTTCGCGCTTCGGCCGAACCCGCGCGAGGTCCGAGACGTTTTCGAGGTCCCCCTCGGCTTCCTGATGGATGCGGCGAACCACAGGAAGGCGAGCCGGATCTGGAAGGGTGCGATCCGGCACTTCTTCGAGATGCCGTATGGCGAGCGCTACATCTGGGGCCTGACGGCGGGCATCCTGCGCGTGCTCTACGAGCGGCTCTACCAGGACGAGCTGGCGGAGGCCGGCGAATGATCCCCTCGCTCGCCCGCGCGGACTTCCTGAAGCTGCCCGCCACCCGCACGGCGCTCGCGGCGCTTGGCGCCGAGGACGGGCGGACGCGCGTGGTCGGCGGTGCGGTCCGCAACACGCTGCTCGGCCAGGCGGTCACCGACATCGACTTCGCCACGCAGCTCCTCCCCGAGGCGGTGATCGCGCGCGGCGAGCGGGCGGGGCTGGAGGTCGTCCCGACGGGGCTCGCCCACGGGACGGTGACGCTCGTCGCCCGCGGGCGCCCGTTCGAAGTGACGACGCTCCGCGCCGACGTCGAGACCGACGGCCGCCGCGCCGTCGTGCGCTTCACCGAGGACTGGGCCGAGGACGCCTCGCGCCGCGACTTCACGATGAACGCGCTCTATTGCGGGGCGGACGGCACGGTCCACGACCCGCTCGGGGGCTACCCGGACCTCCTCGAGCGGCGGGTCCGATTCATCGGCGACGCCGAGGACCGCATTCGCGAGGACTATCTCCGCATTTTGCGTTTCTTCCGCTTCTTCGCCTGGTACGGGCGCGGCCGGCCCGACGCCGAGGGCCTCAAGGCCTGTGCCCGGCTCAAGCCGGGGCTGGCGATCCTGTCGGCCGAACGGGTCTGGGGCGAGCTGAAGCGGCTCTTCTCCGCACCCGATCCGACGCGAGCGCTGCTCTGGATGCGGACGACGGAGGTGCTGCAGCGGGCGCTGCCGGAGAGCTGGGGCATCGATGCGATCCACCGGCTGGTCGCGGCCGAGCCGGCGGAGGGATGGGCGCCGGACACGCTGCTGCGGCTCGAAGCCGTGCTGCCTCCGCACCGCGCGCGGCTGGAGGCGCTCGCCGATCGGCTGCGCCTCTCCAAGGCCGAGGCGGCGCGGCTCCTGGCCTGGGCGGAGGCGCCGGAGCCGTCGGAATCCCTCTCCGAGATCGAGCTGTCGAAGCTTCTCTATCGGACCGGCGTCGGCCCGATCGCCGACCGCCTCCGCCATGCACTCGCGCGGGAACGGGAGACGGCGCCGGAGAACGTTCCGCTTCGCCGGCGGCAGCTGGCGTTCCTAGCAGGCTGGGATCGGCCGACCTTCCCCCTTTCGGGCAAGGACCTCCTCGCCGAAGGCATGTCCGCCGGCCCGGAGATGGGCCGACGGCTGAAGCAGCTCGAGGAACGCTGGATCGAAAGCGGGTTCAGCCTCGAGCCTGCTGCGCTTCTTCACTGACGTCCTGAATCCGCGCCTTCGCGCGCTCCAGGAACCGTGGCGTGACGACGAGGTCGTGCGCCTGGCGGGCATGGCGGGCTTCAATGTGGAGGACGTCCTGGTCGGTCTCCGCCTGCGCCTTGAAGTTGCAGCCGGGCACCAGATCACCGCACGAGATACGCTTCATCATTGGGCTCCCTCGTTCTGGACGGCTGCCATTCTGGCACGCTTTGCAGCGGTTTTGCGGCGGCGGAATGTCACGGCCATCTGGCGAGCGGCGGCATCGACGAGAGGATGGAGGCGACGTTGCCGCCCGTCTTCAGCCCGAACACCGTGCCGCGGTCGTAAAGCAGGTTGAACTCGGCGTAGCGCCCGCGCCGGACGAGCTGCTCCTCGCGGTCCACCTCGGTCCAGCGGGTCGCGAAATTGGCGCGCACCAGCTCAGGATAGACCGCCAGGAAGGCGCGGCCGACATCCTTTACGAAGGCGAAGTCGGCCTCCCAATCGCCCGAATTCAGGTAGTCGAAGAAGATGCCGCCGATGCCGCGCGGCTCATTGCGGTGCGGCAACCAGAAATAGTCCGCGCACCAGTCGCGATAGCGCTCGTAATCGACCTGCGCGTGGCGATCGCAGGCAGCCTTCATGGCGCGATGGAAGCGGACGGTGTCGGGATCCTGCTGCGTGCGCCGACGGTCGAGCACGGGCGTCAGGTCGGCCCCGCCGCCGAACCACTGGCGCGTCGTGACGACCATGCGCGTGTTCATGTGGACGGCGGGTACGTGCGGGTTCTGCAGGTGGGCGATCAGCGAAATACCGGATGCCCAGAAGTGCGGATCCTCCGCCGCGCCGGGGATCTGGGCGCGGAATTCGGGCGCGAACTCGCCGTGGTCGGTCGAGACATGGACGCCGACCTTCTCGAAGACGCGCCCGCGCATCA
>JAEZEK010000107.1 GCA_023417735.1 Pseudomonadota bacterium
TCGCGCCCGGCCGACCGCGACGGCGAGATCGAGGCCCTGCGCAAGCAGCTGCAGGACCTGCAGAAGACGATCGACGGCCTCGCCGGCAAGAGCTAGGCGGCCGATCCGGGCAGGCTTCTCCTTCGAACAAGAGTCGCTGCGCTTAGAGCCGCACCGAGGCAGCGCCGCTCGGCCGCCGCACGCAGTCGCCACGGCTTCGGCCGGACACCGGCGGCACGCGGGCGCCACCATCCGGCCGGCCGCCGTTCCGCGGTGCCCGCATTCCCGCCCGCCCTCGACGAGCAGCTCCATCCTTTCGCGCCGGACGCGCGCCCCCGCCGGCTGGTACGCCGAGTGGTTGCAGATCTTATTGCTAAAGCTTTATCTATCTGCCGGTTTGCTGCAGCAGCAGCAGACACAACGCTGCGCCGCATCCCGGAAATTCTGTACCCGCCGACCCGAAGGCACAGGTCATGCTTGGCCTTACGCAGCGTAATTCTGATCGTTCGCGCCGTCTCAGATCAGCGGGCGTTTTGCTCCGCCCGTTTATCATCCGAATCGCCTGGCCGCTGTCGCCGGTGCCGCTCAAATCTTCGGCGGCAGCGGCAGGGTGCGTCTAGAGCGTACTGTTCTATCGGAACTTGCACTATGATGGTGGTGACGAGGGCTCCGGGTCTGCAATAAATCGCTCTTTTGCCGCAGAATGATCTTGAACCGCGGACCACTTCGGCATATGTCGGCAACATCCAACGCATTCAAGGATCGAGTATATGGAACAATCTGAAGATCGTGTGGGGTTCGTCGAGCTCGCGGCCGAGATCGTCGCTGCTTTCGTGAGCCACAATTCGATCTCCCCGGCCGATCTGCCCCGTCTCATCGCCGATGTCGCGAACGCCCTGCAGCAATCCGCGAACCCGGCGGTTGAGCCGGAGCCCGAGCCGCTCGTTCCCGCCGTTCCGGTCAGGAAGTCCGTCTCGCCGGACAGCATCACCTGCCTGGAAGACGGCATGAAGTTCAAGTCGCTGAAGCGGCACCTGCGCACGCACCACGACCTTTCGCCGGACGAATACCGTCAGAAGTGGAATCTGCCGGCGGACTACCCGATGGTGGCGCCGAACTACGCGCAGGCCCGCTCCGAACTCGCGAAGAGCATGGGTCTCGGCCAGAAGCGTCCGGCCGCCGCGAAGAAGCGCACCCGCAGCAAGGCCGCCGCCTGAGAACAGACGGCCGCGATTTCCCGGCCGCATCGCACTGGCCGCAAGTCTTTGGCCGCTCCGGGCAGACCCGCCCGGGGCGGCTTTTCTCATGCGCGCATCAGATCTTCTTGCGCGCTCACCGGGCGAGGCGCGCGAACACATCCTGCTCGAGCAGCCGATAGCCGCAGGCGGAGCGGACCTCCCCGGCGACGGCATGCACGAGCGCCTGGAACGAACGGCTCTTCCGCGTCGCGATCGGCGCGCCGTCGAGGACCGTGACCGGGCGCAGGATGCGGACGCTGTTCGTCGCGAAGACCAGATCGGCCGTGACGAGATCGACGTTGGCGAGCGCCGCTTCGCGGACCGTCAGGCCGAGCGCGCGCGCGAGATCCAGGACCGTCGCCCGCATGGTGCCCTCCATGATGCCGGCAGAGGGAGGCGGCGTCGCCAGCACGTCGCCTCTCAGCGTGAAGAGATTGGCGATCGTCGTGCATGCGACCGCGCCGGCATGGTTGAGGAGGAGCGCGTCGTCAGCCCCGCTTTCGGCTGCCTCGCGCGCCGCGAGCACGGATTCCAGATAGGCGAGGCTCTTGAGGCGCGAGAGCGGCGAGCGTTCGCTGCGCCGGATCGTGGAGGTGGCCAGCCGGAGCGGCGCGCCGGCGAGCGCGGGATCCCAGTCGGCTGCCGTGACGGCGAGGGTCGGCACGCAATCCGGCCCGGGCCACAGGCCGCGGCCGGCTGCGCCGCGCGTGAGGGTCGTGCGGATGATCGCGTGCGGCTGCGGCATCGCCTGCGTCACGGCGCGCCATGCCGCCACCAGGTCTGCGGGGTCGAGGCGGATGCCGATGGCCGCGGCATGGGCGACGAGCCGCGCCAGGTGGCGGTCCGCCGCGAAGATGGTCCGGCCGAGGGCGAGCGCGGTGTCGAACACGCCGTCGCCGAGCAGGAAGCCGCGGTCGGCGATGGCGACGCAATCGGCCCCGAGCGTTCCGTTCAGCCAGGTGGTGGCGCCGAGCGCCGGTTCATTCGTCACGGCCAGTCCGAATCCTCCGCGGCGACGGCCGCTCGTCGGCGCGCGCGATCGAACGGACGCCTGCCGGCGACGAAGGCAGGCGAAGGCGCCTTTGTCCAGCCGCAACATGGCGTCATCCCTGCCGTGCTTTGACCTTTGTCATGGCCTCCGCCGGCGTGAGCCGGCAGTGAGGGGCGGCACGGAGTATTCCATGACGCGATCAGCCATTGCCGAAGCCCGGACGCTCGTCCCTCGGGACGATGAAGGCGCGCCGCCGCCAGCTGCGGCCGCTCCCGTTCGACACCGCGAGCCGGAGGGCGCCCGCCCCGACCCGGACGCCATCGACAGCCTCGACCGGCTCGCCGAGGAGACCGACCGCAACGTCCACGCGGCGATCGCGGGCCTCACCGGCGGGATCTCGCCTGCCGAGCTCGCGGCCTGCTACACCGACTGGGCGACGCATCTCGCCTTCTCGCCGGGCAAGCAGACGCAGCTTGCCGGCAAGGCCGCGCGCAAGTGGATGCGGCTCGGCAGGTACATGGCCAGTGCGGCCCTTTTCGGCGGGCGGGCCGAGCCCTGCATCGAGCCGCTTCCGCAGGACAAGCGGTTCTCCGCACCGGAATGGCAGGCCTGGCCGTACAACGTCCTCTACCAGTCCTTCCTGCTGCAGCAGCAATGGTGGCACAACGCCATGAAGGGGGTCGAAGGCGTCTCCCGGCAGCACGAGAACGTCGTCGATTTCGCCACGCGCCAGATCCTCGACGTCTTCTCGCCGTCGAACTTCCTCGCCACCAACCCGGTCGTGCAGCGCAGGACGATCGAGACCGGCGGACGCAACCTCCTGCAGGGCTTCAACAATCTCATCGAGGACCGCGACCGGCTGCTGAACCGGCAGCCGCCGGCGGGCGCCGAAGCCTTCGAGGTCGGGCGCGACGTCGCCGTCACGCCCGGCAAGGTGATCCACCGCAACCACCTGATGGAGCTGATCCAGTACGAGCCCACGACCGAGACGGTGCGCCCGGAGCCCGTCCTGATCGCGCCGGCGTGGATCATGAAGTACTACATCCTCGACCTCTCGCCGGAGGGCTCGCTCGTCCGCTATCTGACCGGCCAAGGCTACACCGTCTTCATGATCTCCTGGATGAACCCGACCGAGCACGACCGCGACCTCGGCATGGACCATTACCGCAGGCTCGGGATCATGGCGGCGCTCGACGCGATCGGGGCCGTCGTACCGGGCCAGAAGGTCCACGCCGTCGGCTATTGCCTCGGCGGCACGCTGCTCTCCATCGCCGCGGCGGCGATGGCGCGCGACGGGGACGAACGGCTGGGGACGATCAGCCTGTTCGCGGCGCAGGTCGATTTCGAGGAGGCGGGCGAACTCACTCTCTTCATCAACGAGAGCCAGGTCCACTTCCTCGAGGACCTGATGTGGAAGCAGGGCTATCTCGATTCGCGGCAGATGGCCGGCGCCTTCCAGCTGCTCCGGTCGCAGGACCTGATCTGGTCAAGGATCGTCCGCGAGTACCTGATGGGCGAGCGCAGCCCCATGACCGACCTGATGGCCTGGAACGCCGACGCGACGCGGATGCCGTACCGGATGCACTCGGAATATCTGCGCCGTCTGTTCCTCGAGAACGACCTCGCGGAGGGCCGCCTCGACGTCGAGGGCCGCCCCGTCGCGCTCACCGACATCGAGGCCCCGATCTTCGCCGTCGGCACGGAGCGCGACCACGTCGCCCCCTGGCGCTCCGTGTTCAAGGTCCGGCTCCTGACCGACACGAACGTCACCTTCCTGCTGACGACCGGCGGCCACAATGCCGGCATCGTCAGCCCGCCGGGCCACCCCCGCCGCTCGTACAGGGTCCTCACGAACCATCACGGCGAGCGCTACATCGACCCCGACATCTGGCTGGAAAGCGCGCCCCGCCGGGAGGGCTCCTGGTGGCCGGAATGGGTCGACTGGCTCGGGAACCGCTCGGGCCCGCCGGTGCCGCCGCCGCCGATGGGCGCGAAGGGCCATCGGCCGCTCTGCGACGCCCCCGGCACGTACGTGTTCCAGACGTGACGCGCGGCGGACGCCTCAGCTCCAGCCGCCCGCCACCTGGATCGCCTCGCCGGTGATGTAGCGCGCGCCGGGGCCGCAGAGGAACCGCACGGCGGCGGCGATCTCCTCCGGCTCGCCCGGCCGGTTGAGCGGGACCGTGCGCGCCTGGAAATGCGGCGGGATGTGGTCGCGCTTGGTGTTGATGTAGCCGGGCGACACGCAGTTCACCGTGATGCCGCGGTCGGCGAGTTCCGCCGCGAGCCCGCGGGTCAGGCCGATGATGCCGGCCTTCGCGGCGACGACATGGGCGCGGCCGCCGACCATGGCGTGACCGGCGACGCCGCCGATGTTCACGATGGCGCCCCGGTCGTGCTCCGACAGGAACGGGATCGCCGCCTGGGAGCAGAGGAACGCCGAATCGAGAATGCCGGAGATGATCGCCTTCCAGTCCTCGTAGGCGATCTGCTCGATCGGCGCATCCGCGCGGCGGGCGGCGTTGTTCACGAGGATGTCGAGCCTGCCGAACTCCGTCCGCACGCCCTCCATCAGGCCGCGCACGGCCTGCGGGTCCGTCAGCTCTGCGAGGAACACGGCTGCCCGTCCGCCGCGGGCTTCGATCTCGTCGGCGACCGAACGCGCGGCCGCCTCCGAGGTGCGGGCATGGACGGCGATCGCCGCGCCCGCATCCGCCAGCGCCAGCGCGATGGCACGGCCGATGTTCTTCGCGCTGCCGGTCACGAGGGCGACGGTGCCCTCCAGTTCGCGCGCGCCTGCCATGTCCGTCATGCCGTCCCCCTGTTCCGTGTGAATTTCATGCGATGAAAGGCACCGGCACTGCCGGTCCGTCGAAAGCTGCGTCGACCTATTCCTCGAGGGTCGATTTCCGGGGGAAGGCCCGCATCGCGCCCTGCATCATCCGCCCCAGGCGCTTTCCGATGAACGGTCCCGCGAGCGAGAGGACGGTCAGCACGTAGAAGACGATGCAGATCGGGCTTTCGAAGAAGCGCAGCCAGTTGCTGTCGAAGATGATCATGGATTGCGCCCACGACTTCTCGAGCAGCCCGCCCAGCACGAGCCCCATCACGAACGGCGCCGGGCCGAACCCCTGGCGCAGCGCGAAGAACCCCGCAATGCCGGCGATCAGCATGACCCAGACGTCCATCGGGTTCTGCCGGTAGGCATAGGCGCCGATGAGCGCGAACGCGAACACCGCCGGCCACAGGAAGGTGCGCGGGATGAGCGTGATGAGCGAGAAGAGCTTCACGCCGGCAAGCCCCACGATCAGGAACATGAAGTTCGCGAGGAGCATGGCGGTGAAGATGGCGTAGAGGATCTCCGGCGTCTCGCGCATGAGGTACGGGCCCGGCCTGAGCCCGTGCATCATGAGGGCGGCGAGGATGATCGCGGTCGTGCCGCTGCCCGGGATGCCGAGCGCGAGCGTCGGCACCATCGCGCCGCCGGTGCCGGCGTTGTTCGCGGCTTCCGGGCCGGCGATCCCCTCGATCGAGCCCTTCCCGAACTCCTCCGGGTGCTTCGACCAGCGCTTGGCTTCGTTGTAGCCCATGATGGCGGCGACGGTGGTGCCCTCCGCCGGCAGGATGCCGATCAGCGTGCCGATCACGCTGGAGCGCAGGATCGTCGCCTTCACCCGCCTGAGGTCCTCCCGGCTCGGCAGGCGCAGCGCCACCGACTTGATGCGATCCTTCACCTTGTCGATCGCCTGCGACTGGCCGAGCAGCTCGCTGATGGCGAAGATGCCGATGAGGACGGGCACGAAGTCGATGCCGTCGTAGAGCACGGGAAGGCCGAACGTGAAGCGCTCGGTGCCCGTGACGAGCGCAATGCCGACCGTGCTGACGAGCACGCCGAGGGCGCCTGCGATGAGGTTGCGCAGCGCCGAGCGGCCGCTGATCGCGGCGAGCATGGAGAGCCCGAAGAGTGTCAGCGCGAAATATTCCTGCGGGCGGAACTTCAGCGCGATCTTGGCGAGGAGCGGCGCGGCGATGATGAAGATGATGAGGCTGAAGATGCCGCCGAACACGCTCGCCACGGCGGCCATGCCGAGCGCCCTGCCCGCCTCGCCCCGCTGGGCGAGCGGATAGCCGTCGAAGGACGTTGCTACCGCCGGAGGCGCCCCCGGCGTGTTGATCAGGATCGCCGTGATCGAGCCGCCGAACGTGCCGGCGCAATAGAGCGCCGCCATCATGGAGATGGCGAGCGCGGGGTTGAGGCCGATCGTGAACGGCAGGAGGAGCGCCACCGCCATGCTCGAGCTGAGGCCCGGCAGCGCGCCGACGAGGACGCCGATCACCACCGAAACGAAGATCAGGAGCAGGCTCGTCGGCGTGAGGATGAGCTCGATGCCCGCGAGAATGGATGTGACGTCCACGAGTGCTCCCTACCGGAACAGGTTGCCGGTGAGCCCGAAGCCGAGATTGACCTTCAGGGCGAAGGCGAAGAGGGCCGTGACGGCGAGCGGCAGCCCGATTCCGAACAGCGCCACGGCGACGTAGCGCCGCTCGCCCCACAGGATCGGCAGAAGCAGGCTCGTCGCCACCATGACCGGCAGGACGCCGAGGATCGGAAGCAGATAGACGGCGAGCAGCAGGATCGCGGCCGTGACGAAGACGACCGGCCGCGCGATCGTGTGACCGCCGATGCCGAGATCGATCCCCGCCCGGGCCTTCCAGATGCGCTCGAACGGGAGGAGCAGCGCCATCACGAACACGGAGCCGATCAGGAGCCGCGGAAAGACGGTCGGCGGCGCGTTCTGGGCAAGCGCCTGGGGCACGGCGTCCCATCGCGTCGTGTCCCAGTAGAGGATCGCGCAGATCAGGATCAGCACGGCCGAGACCGCGAGATCGGAGCGGTCGAACCCGAACGCCGGCGGCGCTGCGCCGCGGCGTTCGGAGCCATCGATTCGGTCGGCGTCGGTCATCGTCTGCGCGGCTCCGGCCGAAATGTCGCCTACTTTGCGCCGAGCCCGAGGCGCTCCATCGCGTCCTTCGCGTTGGCGTAGTCTTCCTTGAGCTGCGCGTCCCATTCCTCGCTGCCGGCGACGCTGTCCTCCGGGTCGAGGCCGGCATTCTTCAGGTAGGTCTGGAACCGCTCGGTCCGCATCGCCTTCAGCAGCGCCTCCTCCAGGATCTTGACCCGCTCCGGCGGCGTGTCGGCGAGCACCACGTAGCCGCGCGTCGTGTTGACGGAGACGTCGGCGCCCTTGGAGGCGGCGGTCGGGATGCCGGGCAGGTCGTCGAGCGGCTCGTCGGCGAGCACCGCGATCGCCTTCAGGTCGCCGTCCTCGATCGGCCCCTTGGCCTCGCTGATATTGGCGAGCGTGGCGTCGATGGCGCCGGAGCGCAGCCCGGTGATCATCTCGCCGCCGCTGCCGAACGGCACGACGCGGTACTGCACCCCCGCCTTCTCCGCCCAGCGCGCGATGCCGATGTGCTCGGTCCCGCCGACCTGAGCGACGCCCCAGTTCAGCGCGCCGCTCTTGGACGCCTCGACGAGCTGGTCGTAATCCTCGATCGGGCTGTCGCCGCGCACCACGATCACGGACGGATCCTGCATGGCGCGCGCGACGCCCTTCAGCTCCTCGATCTTCACCGGGGACTTGCCCTGCGCGATCGTGTAGAGGTGCGTCTCGGTCGTACCCATCATGGTCTGGCCGTCGGCCGGCCGGGTCTTCAGGTATTCATGCGCGGTGCGCGCGGCGCCGCCCTGCTTGAACACCACCACGAGGTCGACGCCGAGCTCCTTAGCGGCCTCGTCCATCCACATGCGCATCGTCTGTTCCGTGCCGCCGCCCGGCGCGGCGTGCGAGATCAGCTCGATCGGGCCCGAGGGGAACTTGTCCTGCGCGCTCGCGGCGAGCGGCAGGCCGGCGATCACGCCGGCTGCGAGCGTTGCGCGGGCCGCATAGAGGGCGCTCCGGCCCATCGGCGTCTTCAGCACTGTCATCGATTGTCCTCCGTTCGATTCCGAACGGGCATCCGGCTGGACGCGGGCGGCGCCGCATCCGTCGGAAACCCTCCCATTGCACGGCGGCGGACTTGCTCCGCCTTGTCGTTGTCTCAGCCCGTAACGGGCGGGCCGCATCATCACCGATAACGGCTCGATGTCGAGGATAGGTTGGCGTTGCTGCTTTGGCAACTACTAGCCGGATGCAAAGCGGGCCGGCGGACTCACGCTGCCACGCGCGTGTCGCGGAGCGCGTCGCGATCGATCGTGAGGCCGAGCCCCGGCCGCTCGGGGATCGCCAGCATCCCGCCGGCCGGCTCGGGCGCATCCGGGAAGAGGATCTGCCCGGCCTGCACCATGCCGAGGTGCCATTCCACGATCCAGCCGTTGGAGAGCCCCGCCATGGTGTGCATGTTGAAGATCGGCCAGCCGCCGCCATTGGCGATCGGCATGTTGTAGGCCTGGGCGAGGTGGGCGGCCTTGCGCGCCTCGGTGTAGCCGCCGCAGAAGCAGCAGTTCGGCTGCAGGATGTCGACGGCCTGCTTCTCGACGAGCTCGCGCAGGCGCCAGCGGTGGCCTTCCATCTGGCCGGCGGCAACCGGGATGGCGGTGTGGGCGCGCAGGTCGGCCAGCGCGCGCGCATCGTTCTGGTGGAGCGGCTCCTCGAACCAGGTGATGTCGCAATCCTCGATGGCGCGGCACAGCATCTTGGCCTCGACCGGCGAGAACAGGTAGTTGGCGTCGATCATGATGTCGACGCCGTCTCCGACCGCCTCGCGCACGGCGCGGACCCGCGCCGCGTCCTCGCGCCAGCCCTTCTTGTCGACCGCGACGACGAGCTTCAGCGCGGAGAAGCCGTTGGCGACGTGGAGCCGCGCCGCCTCGGCGAGCTGCTCGCGGTCGTACTGCGGAAAGCCGAACGTGCAGTAGGCCGGCACGGTCGACCGGGAACCGCCGAGAAGCTGCGCGACCGTCCGCCCGGCGAGCTTGCCGGCGATGTCCCAGCAGGCGATGTCGAGGCAGGAGAGCGCCGAGGAGATCACGCCGGTCATCGCCCGCGGGTTGAGCTTGCGCAGCACGGTCTGGTGGATCGCCTCGCCGTCGCGCGGATCCATGCCCCTGACGGCCGGAAGGAAGTGCCGATGCAGCGCCTCGACCACCGCGCCGGCGAGGAAGTGGCCGGTCAGGCCGAAGCCGCTCACGCCGTCGTCGGTCACGACCTCGCAGACGACGAATTCCTTCTGCTCCTCGCGGCCGTAGCCGGCGACCTTGCCCTCGATCAGGGGGATGTCGATGGAGACCGTGTGGATGCTGGCGCGGATGTCGCGGATCCTGACGGGCTTCGCCAGCACGGCATCCTGCCGTTCGTCGCCTGAAACCTGTTCGAGCAAAGACCTTCCTCCCATTTTCGATAGCTGCGCCGACCGATTATCGGGCCGTTCGTGCGCGAGAGTGGCGCATCCGGCGCATGCGGCGCAACCCGGGGCGCGGTCGGCTGGCGACCGATGCCGGTCCGACGGCCGGTTCCCCTCAGCACATCGGCTCGCCCCTTTCGCGCACGTCCCGGAGCATGGCGCGGACCGTCTCGAGATCGACCTGCTCCGCCCGGCGGTACCGGACGCAGCCCTTGCCGCAGTCGATCCCGGCGAGACTCTCCCGGAACCGCTCTATCGCGGTCGGGCCGGGATAGAAGGCGACGTGCCGCTTCTGGTCGTTGAAGCTGACGGCATTGGGCTGCCCCTGCGGGCCGTAGCCGGGCATGCCCCATTGCATCCGCTCCTCCCAGTCGCGGAGTTCCTCCCGGCAGAGGTCTCGCAGCTTCTCGAAGACCGGCCGCCGCTCGGGCGGGCGTTCGTCCATCCAGGCATCGACCGATCCGGCGGTAGACTGCACCATCCCGCGCCTCGCTCCATGGGTCCGCAC
>JAEZEK010000113.1 GCA_023417735.1 Pseudomonadota bacterium
ACCTCGTCATGCGCCGGCAGGGCCGCGGCACCATCGTGGCCGAGCCCGAGGAGGGACGCCGCCTGTTCAAGGTCTTCAAGCTCACACCCGATGACGGCCGGCGCCGGCTGCCCGACAGCACCGTAACCGCGCTCGTGAAGACCAAGGCGGGCGCCGCCGCCCGCGCGAAGCTCGGCCTGCCGCCGCGCGGCCTTGTCTGGGACCTGCGCCGCACCCGCTTCCTCGACGGGCAGCCGGTGATCGCGGAGGAGATCGTGCTCCCCGCCGGCCGATTCCCCGCCCTCGACCGTGTCGAGACGGTGCCGAACAACCTCTACGCGCTCTATTCGGCGCGGTTCGGTCTGACCGTCGCCCACGCGGTGGAGCGGCTGAAGGCGGTCGCCGCGACCGCGGCCGACGCCGAGCAGCTCGGCTGCCCGGCCGGCACGCCGCTCCTCCTTATCGACCGCATCGCCTACGGGCTCGACGAGGCGCCGATCGAATGGCGGGTCTCCCGCTGTCTGACCGACGCCTTCCACTACGGCGTCGACCTGAAATAGGCGCCGGGCGCGTCTGTTGCCGCCGGCGCGCTTGCCGCTCCGGCCCTGCTTTTGTATGACTTCTATAAGATACAAAAGACGCCCGCGGAGGCCCGGCACTCTCCGCGATGGCGGCCGCGCCCGGCCGCAGCCGAGTGAAAGCGTAAGGGAGCACGGACCTTGGGTCAGCCGCAAATTGATCTCTCGCCTAAGGTTTCCGACGAGGTCCGACAGACCACCTGCTACATGTGCGCCTGCCGGTGCGGGATCAACGTGCATCTGCGCGACGGACGGATCCGCTACATCGAGGGCAATCGGAACCACCCGGTGAACCGCGGCGTGCTGTGCGCCAAGGGCTCGGCCGGCATCATGCAGCACTACTCCCCGGCCCGCCTGAGCAAGCCGCTCCTCCGCGTCGGCGAGCGTGGCGCCGGCGAGTTCCGCGAGATCGAATGGGAGGAGGCGCTCGCGCTCGCCGCCGGCTGGCTGCGCCCGATCCGGGAGCGCGACCCCAGGAAGCTCGCCTTCTTCACCGGCCGCGACCAGAGCCAGGCGCTCACCGGCTGGTGGGCCCAGCAGTTCGGCACCCCGAACTTCGCCGCCCATGGCGGCTTCTGCTCCGTCAACATGGCGACGGCCGGCATCTACACCTTCGGCGGCTCGTTCTGGGAGTTCGGCGAGCCCGACTGGGAGCGCGCGAAGTACCTGATGATCTTCGGCGTCGCCGAGGACCACGATTCCAACCCGATCAAGATCGGCCTGTCGAAGCTCCGCGCGCACGGCGCCAAGATCGTCGGGGTGAACCCCGTCCGCACCGGCTACAATGCCATCGCCGACGAGTGGATCGGCATCACGCCGGGCACCGACGGCCTGTTCGTGCTCGCCATCGTGCACGAGCTCCTGCGCACCGGCCGGATCGACCGCGACTATCTCGCCCGCTACACGAACGCCGCCTGGCTCGTGATCCAGGACCCCGACGGCGCCGAGGACGGCCTCTTCGCCCGCGACGCCGAGGGTGTGCCGCTCGTCTTCGACGAGGCGGCAGGCGGGCTCGCACCGCACAAGGCGGCGGGCGCGAAGGTGCGGCTCGAGGGCGAGGTCGCGCTGCCGGACGGACGGCGCGCGGTGCCGGTCTTCGCACTCCTTTCCGCCAAGTACGCGGCGCCCGACTACGCACCGGAGCGCGCCGCGGAGCCGACCGGCGTGCCGGCCGCAACAATCCGCCGCATCGCCGAGGAGCTCGCCCGCACCGCCTTCGAGGAGGAGATCGTGCTCGCCCGGCCCTGGACCGACTGGAAGGGCGAGCGCCACGAGACGATGATCGGACGCCCCGTGGCATTCCATGCCATGCGCGGCATCTCGGCCCATTCGAACGGCTTCCAGACCTGCCGTTCGCTGCATCTCCTGCAGATCCTGCTCGGCTCGATCGACTGCCCGGGTGGCTTCCGGTTCCAGCCGCCCTACCCGAAGCCGGCCGAGGCGCATCCGCGGCCGTCCGGCAATGCGAAGCCGAACACGCCGCTCGCCGGCAGCCCGCTCGGCTATCCGCTCGGCCCCGAGCACCTGCTCTTGGAGGCCGACGGCCTCACGCCGCAGCGGATCGACAAGGCCTATTCCTGGGAGGCGCCGCTCTCCGCCCACGGCCTGATGCAGATGGTGATCGCCAATGCCGCGGCGGGCGATCCGTACGAGATCGACGTGCTCTTCCTCTACATGGCCAACATGGCCTGGAACTCGTCGATGAACACCGCCGGCACGATGGCGATGCTCACCGAGAAGCGGCCGGATGGCGAGTACGTCATCCCGAAGATCATCTATTCCGACGCCTACGCCTCGGAGATGGTCGCCTATGCCGACCTCATCCTGCCGGACACGACCTATCTCGAGCGGCACGACTGCATTTCGCTGCTCGACCGGCCGATCAGCGACGCCGACGCCGCCGCCGACGCGATCCGCTGGCCGGTGCTCCAGCCCGACCGCGACGTGCGCGGCTTCCAGTCCGTGCTGCTCGACCTCGGCGCGCGGCTCGGCCTGCCCGGCTTCGTCGATGCCGACGGCAAGGCGAAGTACCGCGACTACGCCGACTACATCGTCAACCATGAGCGCAAGCCCGGCATCGGGCCGCTCGCCGGGTTCCGCGGCAACGGCTCGCAGTCCGGGCGCGGCAGCGCCAACCCTTCGCAGCTCGACCGCTACATCGAGAACGGCGGCTTCTGGACGGCGCACATCCCGGAGGAGGCGCTCTACTTCAAGCACGCCAACGCCGCGTACCAGGACTGGGCGGTCGGCATGGGCCTCTACGACAGCCCGCAGCCGGTCGTCTTCCAGCTCTACCTGGAGCCGCTCGCCAAGTTCCGGCTCGCGGCCCGCGGCAAGACCTCGCCGCGGCCGCCGGAGCATGTCCGGCCGGTGATCGAGCGCTGCTTCGATCCGCTGCCGGCCTGGTACCCGCCGTTCGAGGGCGACCGGCTGGAGCAGCGCGGCGAGGCCGGGTTCCCGTTCCACGCGATCACGCAGCGCCCGATGGCCATGTACCATTCCTGGGGCTCGCAGAACGCCTGGCTGAGGCAGATCCACGCCCGCAACGCCCTCTACGTGCCGGGCGCGCTCTGCGACGAGCTCGGCCTCGCCACCGGCGACTGGGTCTGGCTCTCCTCGCATCACGCCCGGATCAAGGTGCAGATCGCGCGCATGGACGCGACGAACGGCAAGACGGTCTGGACCTGGAACGCCATCGGCAAGCGCTCCGGCGCCTGGGGGCTCGAACCGGACGCGCCGGAAGCGGAGAAGGGCTTCCTCGTGAACCATCTGATCCGCGAGCTCCTGCCGGAGCAGGGCGACGGCCTGCGCTGGGCGAATGCCGACCCGATCACCGGCCAGGCGGCCTGGTTCGACCTCCGCGTGAACATCGAGAAGGCCGAGGCGGAGCCGGCCGCGACCGAGCCGCGCTTCGCCGTGCAGCGGCGCGGGGGCGGCCCCCCCCCCGCGCCGCTGCACGGCGAAGCGCGGCTCGGTCGCGGCCGGCTCCGCCTCGGCCTTCTCGATGTTCACGCGGAGGTCGAACCAGGCCGCCTGGCCGGTGATCGGGTCGGCAT
>JAEZEK010000127.1 GCA_023417735.1 Pseudomonadota bacterium
GACCAGGACGCCTTCGCGCTGCGTTCGCAGCAGCGCGCCGGCCGGGCCCGGGCCGAGGGCCGGATCGACGCGCATGTCATCCCGGTCGAGGTGCCCGGCGGCAAGGCGGGGCCGGTCAGGGTCGAGCGCGACGAGCATCCGCGCCCCGACACGACCCTCGAGACGTTGGCGAAGCTCCGGCCGATCGTCCGCCCGGACGGCACCGTGACCGCCGGCAACGCTTCGGGCGTGAACGACGGCGCGGCGGCGATGATCGTGGCGTCGAGCGAGGCGGTCGAGCGCTACGGCCTCTCTCCCCTCGCCCGCGTGCTCGGCATGGCGTCGGCCGGCGTGCCGCCGCGGATCATGGGCATCGGGCCGGTGCCGGCCGTGCGCAAGCTCACGGAGCGGCTCGGCATGAAGGTTTCGGACTTCGACGTGATCGAGTTCAACGAGGCCTTCGCCTCGCAGGCGCTCGCCTGCCTCCGCCAGCTCGGGCTCCCCGACGAGGCCGAGCACGTGAACCCGAACGGCGGGGCGATCGCGCTCGGCCATCCGCTCGGCATGTCGGGCGCGCGCATTGCGTCTGACGTGGTGCGCGAGGTCCATCGGCGCGGCGCGCGCTATGGGCTGGCGACGATGTGCGTAGGCGTCGGCCAGGGCGTCGCGATGGCGTTCGAGCGGGTGTGACGCGCACCGCCCCGACGCCTGCCGTTCCGGCCTCGGGCAGCGCCGGCCTCGTCCCGGAACGCCGTTCTTGAGCGAGGCTGCAGCCCTGGCGGGCCTGTTCGGCTCCGCTTTCCTAGCGGCGACGATCGTGCCGGCCCAGTCGGAGGCGGTGCTGGCGGCGCTGCTCCTCGGCGGCATTGCCGACCCGCTCGCGCTCGTGGCGGTCGCGAGCGTCGGCAACGTGCTCGGCTCGGTGGTGAACTGGGTGCTCGGCCGGTTCCTCGCCTCGTTCAGGGGCAGGCGCTGGTTCCCGGTGCGCGACCAGGCACTCGCCCGTGCCGAGCGCTTCTATCGCCGCTGGGGCCTGTGGTCGCTGCTTCTCAGCTGGGTGCCGCTCATCGGCGACCCGATCACGGTCGTCGCGGGCGCGCTGCGGACGCCCCTCGCCGTCTTCATCGCACTGGTCGGCGCGGCGAAGACGGCCCGCTACGCCGCCCTCGCGCTCGCGATCGGATGAGCACGCCAGCCGTCCACCGGCGCTAGATCCCGCCGCCGCGAAAGCGAGTTGCAACAAGGCAGTACCGTCCGGCGGCCACGGTTGGTATGGATGCAGGCGTGCGGCTCCCGGCAGGTCACCGGGGCAGCCGCGGCCGCAGCACGACGCCCGCGCTTGGAGGAAGCATGAACGTTCAGGTCGAATCCAGGGACCCGGAGCTCAACAAGAAGGCCATCCTGGCCGCCTTGCGGACGCTGCGGCGCGGCGATTTCTCGGTGGAGCTGCCGAAGGACCTGACCGGGACGGACGGCGAGATCGCGGAGCTCTTCAACGAGGTGGTCGGCCTCAACCGCGCGCTCGCGGGCGAGCTCTCCCGGCTGCGGCGCGCGGTCGGGCGCGACGGCCGGATCAGCGAGCGCGGCCGCCTGGACAATGCCCAGGGCGGCTGGCGCGAGAGCATGGAATGCGTGAACGCGCTGATCACCGACACCGTGCAGCAGACGGCGCAGATCTCGCGCGTCGTCGGCGCCGTCGCCAAGGGCGACCTGTCCCAGACGATGGCGCTCGACGTCGAGGGCCGGCCGCTCAAGGGCGAGTTCCTGCACATCGCCAAGACCATCAACACCATGGTGGACCGGCTCGGTCTGGTCTCCTCGGAAGTGACGCGCGTGGCGCGCGAGGTCGGCACAGAGGGCAAGCTCGGCGGCCAGGCCAAGGTGCGCGGCGTCGCCGGCACATGGAAGGACCTCACCGACAACGTCAACGCGATGGCGACGAACCTCACCAACCAGGTCCGCAACATCGCCGACGTCACCACGGCGGTCGCCCGCGGCGACCTCTCCAAGAAGATCACCGTCGACGTGAAGGGCGAGATCCAGGAGCTGAAGGACACCATCAACACGATGGTGGATCAGCTCAATTCCTTCGCCTCGGAAGTGACCCGCGTCGCCGGCGAGGTGGGCACCGAAGGCAAGCTCGGCGGCCAGGCCAAGGTCGAGGGCGTCGCCGGTACGTGGAAGGACCTCACCGACAACGTGAACATGATGGCGTCGAACCTGACCAGCCAGGTCCGCAACATCGCCGACGTCACCACGGCCGTCGCCCGCGGCGACCTCTCCCGCAAGATCACCGTCGACGTGAAGGGCGAGATCCTCGAGCTGAAGAACACCATCAACACGATGGTGGACCAGCTCTCCTCCTTCGCCTCCGAAGTGACGCGCGTCGCGCGCGAGGTGGGCACGGAGGGCAAGCTCGGCGGCGAGGCCAAGGTCGAGGGCGTCGCCGGCACCTGGAAGGACCTCACCGACAACGTGAACGCGATGGCGTCGAACCTGACGAGCCAGGTCCGCAACATCGCCGACGTGACGACCGCGGGCGCCCGCGGCGACCTCTCGCGCAAGATCACGGTCGACGTGAAGGGCGAGATCCTGGAGCTGAAGAACACCATCAACACGATGGTCGACCAGCTCTCCTCCTTCGCCTCGGAAGTGACGCGCGTCGCC
>JAEZEK010000175.1 GCA_023417735.1 Pseudomonadota bacterium
CCGACGATGCCGTGGATGCGCTCGCGGTCCCTGACGTCGGCGATCAGGCTCGCACGGTCGAGGGCGGGCGCGATCTCGGCGATGGCGCGGTCGATCGAATAGAGGTTGTACTCGCCGCTGTCGACGAGCACCAGGCGGCTCGGCCCGTAGCCGGCGACCTGGCGCGCGATCTCGGAGCCGATCGAGCCGCCCGCGCCGGTGATCAGCACGATGCGGTCGCGGATGAGGTGGCGGATCTGGTCGAGCTCGAGCCGGACGGGCGGACGGCCGAGCAGGTCGTCGAGCGTGACGGAGCGGAATTCCGGCTCCGTGCTGCCGAGGAGGTCGGCGGATTCGGCGACGCGCTTGACCGCAATGCCATGCGCGGCCGCGGCAGTGGCGATCGGCTGGAGCTCCTCCCGATGCTCCTGCGGGGCGGCGAGGACGATCGCGTCTGGCTTCAGCTCGTTGCGCTCGAGATTGGCGAGGATGGCGGTGATCTCGCTCGCGCCGCCGAGGAGGGGCGCGCCGCGGATGCTCCTGCCGCGCGAATCGAGCTTGTAGTCGACGACGCCGACGACGCGGTAGTTCGGGCTGCCTTCCAGGCCGAAGCGGCGGATGATGCGGTCGGCCTGGCCGGCGCTGGCGACGATCAGCAGCCGCTGGCGCCGCGCCGGCGCGGTCCGGAAGTTCTTGAGCGCCGCGATGCCGCCGTCCTTGACGAGGCGGTGCACGAGCCTCGGGGCGGCCAGCATGACGATCAGGATGAACCAGGCGATGAGCGGAACCGAGCGCGGCACGTAGGCGAGCCGGTTCACGAGAAACATCAGGACCAGGAAGGAGAGCACAGTGGTCGTGCTGGCCAGGACGATGTTGCGCAGGTCCGTCAGCGAGGCGAACCGCCAGATCCCGCGGCCGACCCCGAACGCCCAGAAGGAGAAGCCGGCGACGACGGCGAAGATGACGATTGCCGCGACGATCTCGTCGGACGGCGGCAGGCGCGACCAGCCGTAGCGCAGGAGCAGGGCCAGCCACATGGAGAAGCCGGCGGCGATGACGTCGTGAACGCCGGCGGCGAGACGCTTCATGGTCGTGATGGACGGGCGGCTCAGGCGCAACGCTACGGTTCCGATTCTCGCAACCGGGGGGCTCGCCCCGGGCATCGCCGCACGTGCCGGAGATGCTGAATTTACGTGCATCCCATAGTGCGGCGTGCCTACATTCCGCAACCCTGATCGAAGAACAGCCGTCGGCGGGCAGGGCTGCCGACCGCCTGGATGCAAGCGGAGGACGCCGGGCTCCCACATGTCTCGCATGCAGAGCATCCCGCAGTTCCACCTCTACGGCGAAGCGACCGAGGAGACGCCGTTCGACTTCGTCTCCGTCGAGATGATCGAGGACCGGGCGCGCGGCGGCGGCTGGCGGATCGATCCCCACAGCCACCGCAACCTCGACCAGATCATGATCCTGCGGGAGGGCGGCGGGCGCGCGATGATGGAGGGGGAGGAGACGCCGATCGGGCCGGGATCGGTTGTCCTGGTGCCGGCGACGAGCGTCCACGGCTTCACCTTCGAGGAGCGCACCGCGGGCGCGGTGTTCTCCTTCACGAGCGACGTGCTGCGGGAGCAGCGCGACGGCGCCGGTTCCGTCTACGACCGCCTGAGCGCGATGTTCGCGAGCCCGGTCGCCAACCTCTCGGGAGAGGACTGCTTCCGCGCGGTCTGGAGCCTCGCCGAGCGGCTGAAGGGGGAGATCGAGACCGATGCGCCCGCCGCCCGGATCGCGACCTGCGCCTGGCTGGCCCTGCTCGTGGTCGAGATCGTGCGGCGCGTCGCCGGGTCGGGGCAGCGCGGCGACCATCTGGTCCCGCGCGCCGATCCAGTCCTGGACAGCCTCAGGGCGATGATCGAGGAGCGTTTCCGGCAAACGCGTCGGATCGGCGCGTATGCCGGCGCCCTCGCGATGACGATCGACCGGCTGACCGAGCACACGAAGCGCGTCGCCGGGGTGACGCCCGCGCACATGGTCAGGACGCGGGTCGTCGTGGAAGCGAAGCGCCAGCTCGTCTTCACGGACCTCTCCGTGAGCCAGATCGCCTTCGAGCTCGGCTTCTCAGATCCGGCCCATTTCTCCCGCTATTTCCGGCGCTACGCCGACGTGACGCCGCAGCAGTTCCGGGAGCATCACAAGCCGGAGAGCCGGCAGCCTTCGAACCATCGCCCGGAGGGGGCGGAAACCAACCTCGGTCCGTCCCGTTGATCCTCGGCACAGAAGGGAGAGCCCATACATGCCCGAAATCGTGGACACGCCGATCACGGTCGGAAGCTCGAGCATCGATCTCGGAAGCGCCATCCGGGAGCATGCCGAGCAGGAGATCCTGAAGGTCGCGGACAAGTATTTCCGCAGGCTCAACACCGCGTCCGTCCACTTCACCGGGGAGGGCGACGATTTCCGCTGCAGCGTCAACATCCGCATGGGCGGCCTCGACATGATGAGCGCCGAGGCCGAGGCCAAGGACGCCTATCTCGCCTTCAACAGCGCCCTCACCAAGGTCGAGAAGCAGCTCAGGCGCACCAAGCGCGAACTGCGCGACGACAAGCACTGACCGCGCCCGACGATCGCGCGGGCGCTCGCGGCCAGCAGGCGCCCCGCACGCGGGAGATGCACGCCCGCGTCGTCCACCGCAGGGCGCGGCCGGGGCGGGGATGCGCCGGGGCCGGTGGGGGG
>JAEZEK010000215.1 GCA_023417735.1 Pseudomonadota bacterium
GCCGCGCTCAGCCGAACTCCGGCTCGATGTCGACCGACCAGAGCGCCGCGTCGGAGGTGTCGCGCAGCGTGACGGTCATCACCCGCGTGTCGGCGGCGATCCTGACATGGCCGAAGAACTGCAGGCCGGCCGAGGGCGGCAGGTTCGACTGCCCCTCCGGCGGCGCCTTCACGTAGCGGAGCTCCGGGCCGAAGGTGGAGTCGAGCTCACCCGGCCCGAACGTGCCGGCATGGATCGGACCCGAGACGAACTCCCAGAACGGCTCGAAATCCTGGAACTCGGCCTTGTCGGGATTGTAGTAGTGGGCGGCCGTGTAGTGCACGTCGGCAGTGAGCCAGACGACGTTCCGCACCCGGGCGTGCTTGATGAAGGAGAGCAGGCCCGCGATCTCCAGCTCGCGGCCGAGCGGCTTGCCGTTGCCCTGGGCGATCGCCTCGGAGCCGGCCGCGCCGCTCGCCAGCTTGTCGTTGACGATGAGGCCGATCCGCATGACGGCCGCGATCACCTTCCAGGTGGCGCGCGAGGCGGTGAGCTCGCGCTTCAGCCAGGCGAGCTGCTCGGCGCCGAGAAAAACGGTTTCCGGGCCTTCGGCCTCCTGGCGGTTTTCGGTGTTCGGCCCGCGATAGGTCCGCATGTCGAGGAAGAAGACGTCGAGGAGCGGCCCGTAGGCGACCTTGCGATAGACGCGCTGCGGCTCGGCGAGCGTCGCCGCGATCGGCATGTACTCATGGAACGCGCGGGCGGCGCGCGCCGCAAGCAGGCCGACCGACTTTTCCGTGTAGCGTTCGTCGGCCATCAGGCTCTTCGACGACGACCAGTTGTTGGTGACCTCGTGGTCGTCCCACTGCGTCAGCACCGGCACGGCGGCGCAGAGGGCGCGGACGTTGTCGTCCATCAGGTTGTACCTGTACTGGCCGCGGAACTCGTCGAGCGTCTCGGCCACCTTCGTCTTCTCCGGGATGACGAGGTTCTTCCATGTCGTGCCGTCGGGCAGCGCGACTTCGTCCTTGACGGGCCCGTCGGCATAGATGTTGTCGCCGGAATGCAGGAAGAAATCGGGCTGGTGCTTCAGCATGGTGGCGTAGCCGATCATGCCGCCGCGCGCCGTGTCGATGCCCCAGCCCTGGCCGGCCGTGTCGCCGGACCAGGTGAAGGAGACGTCGCGAAGGCCGCTCGGAGCGGTCCTGAGCCGCCCGACGACCGGTTCGCTCACGGCGTTGACATCGGTGAGGTCCTCGAAGCGCACCCGGTAGAACACGTCCTGGCCGGCCGGCAGGTTCTCGGCCATCAGCTTGGCCGTGAAATCGGTCTCCGGCAGTGCGTCGAACGCCGGCAGGCGCACGCTGTCCTTGAAGCTCTCCGCGGTCGACCACTCGAACCAGGCCTTTGCGGGCCGGTCGGCGCGCGCCCAGAGCACCGCCCGGTCGAACCCGATATCGCCGGACTGAAGGCCGTGCGTGACGACCGGGCGCTGGCCGGCGCGCACGATCGCCGGGAGGCCGAGCGAGGATGCGGCAGCGGACGCTCCGGTGGCGGCGGAGGCGAGCAGGAATTTTCGGCGGGAGATCGCGATCGGCATAGTGGCCCTCCATTGCTGAGGGCCGCACTCACACCACCGGCTGATGTCACCCGCTTCACGAAGCCATGACACTTCCCCTACGGACCACGTCCCCTACGAACAAAGGCGTCGGGGCGGGACGAGCCGTCCTGGTTTCACCCGCTCGGCGGCTGCGCGCGAAAGCTGTCCTCGATGCGCTCGATGATGGGCGCGTAGCGCGGCTTGGACGCGGCCGGGAACTCCATGCCGAAGCCGTGGATCGTGTCCCCCCGGAAGAAGTACTTCTCGTAGAAGATGTGATCTCCGCGGTGGCCCGAAAGCACGAGCCAGCTCTCGCCGGAGGGGCTGTAGGTCACGTCCTGATAGCCTTCCGAGCCGATCAGCCGGGTCTTCAGCGAAGATGCGTCCTCGCGCTCCGCATTCGTCCAGGCATAGATCTCGAGTGTTGCGTCCTGGGCGAGGAACCGGCGGCCGTCGCCGTTCTCCGGTGGAGGAGAGGGCGTGAACACGTCCGCCGGAAAGGCGAAGCTCGTGCCGTAGCGGGCGTTCACGTAGATCTGCCAGCCCCGGTCCGCCGGCAGGAAGAGGTCCCGGTCGAGGACGGCCGGCGCGTCGGGCGCAACGGCCTGTGCGGCCGCCGGCGGGACGGGGATCGCGGGGAGGGCGGCGAGAGCCAGAGCAGCTGCGAGGAGCCGTCGGGATCTCCGGGGGCCTGCAATCATGTGGGGCTCGCCTCGGCTGTGCGTCGGCGGGTAAACGGTCGATCCCCCGGAGGGTTCAACGGCCCGCGACGAGCGGGCGGGCCGCTTCGATCGCGGCGTGGAGATCGGCGGCGAAGATCAGCCCGTCGGGGCCGGGGCCGTAGCCCATCTGGGCGAGCATCTGGCGCGGCTGCTCCTGGACGCCGGTCAGGATGACGGTGGTCCCGTGCGACCGGCAGCGCCGGACGAAATCGCGCAGGGCGCCGACCCCGGATGCATCGATGAGCGGCACCTCGCGCATCCGAACGATGAAGACGCGCGGGTGCTGCCAGCCGCGGTCGAGCACCTCCATGAGCGTGCTCGCCGCGCCGAAGAAGAGCGGCCCGCGGAGCTGGAACACCTCGACGCCTTCGGGCAGATCGGCGCGCTGGTCGGCGCGGGCGGCCGGCCGGGCGAAATCGTCCACCTCGCCCTCGATCGGGCTGAACCCGTGCTGCACGGTCACCACCTCGGCCATGCGATGCATGAAGAGGATCGCCGCGAGCACCACGCCGACCTCGATCGCCACGGTGAGATCGACGAGGACGGTGAGCGCGAACGTGACGAGGAGCACCACCCGGTCGCCGATCGGCGCCGACATGAGGTGCCTGAACTTGTCGATCTCGCTCATGTTCCAGGCGACGACGA
>JAEZEK010000224.1 GCA_023417735.1 Pseudomonadota bacterium
CCCGCGCGCTGCGAGCGGAGCGCGAGCCGTCGATGAGGCCGAGGGCGTAGGTCAGGTTGCCGAGCGCGGAGCGGCGCAGCATGACGGGGCGCTGGAAGACCATGACGTGGCGCTTGCGCCCGCCCGCCGCGGCGGGGGCGTTCCAGCGGACCGCGCCCGCGCTCGGCTCCAGGAGCCCGTGGCAGAGGCGCAGCAGCAGGCTCTTGCCGGCCCCGTTCGGGCCCATGACGAGCGTGCGGCTGCCGCGCTCGATCTGGAAGGAGACGCCGTCGACGAGCGTCTTGCCGCGCACGGCATAGGTGAGCGCCTCGGCGCGGAGCGGAAGGATGCTGAAGCCGCCGTGCATCCCGTCTACCCCGCCGCCTTCTGGGCGAGCCGCCCGGTGACGAAGGCGGCGCCGTTCAGCGACAGCGTGATCGCCAGCAGGATGATGCCGAGCCCGAGCGCGAGCGCGAGGTCGCCCTTGCTCGTCTCGAGCGCGATCGCCGTCGTCATCGTGCGCGTGTAGCCGGCGATGTTGCCGCCGACGATGAGGATCGCGCCGACCTCTGCACTCGCCCGTCCGAACCCGGCGAGGATGGCGGTGACGAGGCTGAAGCGCCCGTCCCAGAGCAGCGTCGGGATCGCGCCGCGCCGGGAGGTGCCGAGCGAGCGCAGCTGTTCCTCGTATTCGCGCCAGAGGTCCTCGACCACCTGCCGCGTCAGCGACAGGACGATCGGGGTGATCAGCAGAGTCTGCGCCACGATCATCGCGGTCGGCGTGAACAGGATGCCGAGCGCGCCGAGCGGCCCCGAACGCGACAGGACCAGGTAGACGAGCAGACCGGCCACGACCGGCGGCAGGCCCATCAGCGCGTTGAAGGCGACGACGAGGACCGATCGGCCGGGAAAGCGCGCAAGGGCGAGTGCGGCGCCGGCCGGCAGCCCGATGAGGCAGGAGAGGAGAAGGGCCGTCAGCGTCACCGCCAGAGAGAGCAGGACGATCTCGCCGAGCACCGCGTCCCCGCTCAGGATCAAGCGAATGGCCATGACGAAGGGATTGTCGGGCGAAATCTGCATCCTGCCGCCATTCATTACCCCTGCTGGCTTGAGATGAGCAAGCGGCGTATCATTTGCACTTAGATGCAATGAATTGCAGGAAGCTTTCGCGGTGGAGTGGATGGAGTACCTGACCACGGCCGAAGTCGCGGCCTATCTGCGGATCAAGGAGCGCACCGTCTACGATCTCGTCTCCCGCCGGGCGATTCCCTGCTCCCGCGCGACGGGCAAGCTGCTCTTCCCGCGCCGCGCGATCGACCGGTGGGTCGATTCCAATCTGGATGTGCTGGACGGCCGGGTGCGCTCTCCGCCGCCGATCGTGGGCGGATCGAGCGATCCGCTGCTGGAATGGGCGCTGCGGGAATCCGGCAGCGGCCTGGCGACGCTCTTCGAGGGCAGCACGCGCGGGCTCAAGCGCTTCGGGGCCGCGGAGGCGCTCGCGGTCGGCCTCCATCTCAAGGACGGCGAGGGCGAGGGCTACAACGGGGATGCCGTGCGCTCGCTGACCGGCGTGCACGATCTCGTCCTGATCGAGTGGGCGGAGCGCGACCAGGGCCTGGTGGTCGCCCGCGGCAATCCTCTCGAACTGACAGGCCTGCGCGATCTCGCGGAGCGCAGGCCGCGCATCGTGCTGCGGCAGGAGGGGGCGGGCGCGCAGGTCCTGCTGGATGCGCTCCTTTCGGCCGCGGGGATCGGGCCGGCGGCGCTCCAGTTCTGCGACCATCCGGCCCTGACCGACATGGATGTGGGCTCCGCCGTCGCCGACGGGGTCGCCGATTGCGGGCTCGCCATCGGCGCGGTCGCGCGGCGTTTCGGCCTCGACTTCGTGCCCCTCCACCGGGAACGGTTCGACCTCGCCTGCCGCCGGCGGGACTATTTCGAGCCGCCGCTGCAGAAGCTCTTCGCCTTCGCGCGGACCGGCGCCTTTGCGCAGAAGGCTGCCCAGCTCGGGCATTACGGGATCGCGGGAACCGGCGCCGTCCGATTCAACGCGTGAAGGCTCGGCGGGCTTGACGGGCTGGCGCCGATCCGCCATCCAGCCGATAGTCCAGCCGTCGGGGCATAGCGCAGTCTGGTAGCGCACCTGCTTTGGGAGCAGGGGGTCACAGGTTCGAATCCTGCTGCCCCGACCAACGCCCGACCCCGTTCCATGCGCAGACGCCCCGTTCCCGGAGATGACCGCGATTGCCGCACCAACGCATGCCGCCCGGGCGATCGCAGCGCTTCGGACCGCTCCGGCTGAAGCGGGCGAGCGGCATATCCCGGAAGGACGGCAGGTGAGGGACGGGCGCAGCGTGGCCGCGCATGGCGGCGGGGCCGAGAACGCCGGAAGAGCGGTCCGCGCCGACATCCAGGGTCTCCGCGCCGTGGCCGTGCTCGCGGTCATCCTCTACCATTTCGGTGTCCCGTTCGTGCCCGGCGGGTTCGTCGGGGTCGACGTGTTCTTCGTCATTTCCGGCTACCTGATCTGCTCGTCGCTGGTCCGCGAGGCGGAACGGACGGGCAGGATCGGCCTCCTCGCCTTCTGGGCGCGGCGGGCCAAGCGCCTGCTGCCCAACGCGCTTCTGACGATCACCGCGATCCTTGTGGTTTCGGCCGCGCTCCTGCCGGGCTTCCGCTACGAGCGGATCGCCGAGGACGGCCTGGCGGCGACGGTCTTCGTGGCGAACTACGTGTTCGCTGGGAATGCGGTCGACTATTTCCGGATGCAGGATCCGCCGAGCCCGTTCCTGCACTTCTGGTCGCTCTCGGTGGAGGAGCAGTTCTATGCGGGTCTGCCGATCCTGCTGGTCCTCGGCCTGGCCCGGGGCAAAACGCGTCCTCGGCGGGCCGCGGCCATCGTGCTCGGCGCGCTGCTCGCCGGCTCCTTCGCCTGTTCGCTCTTCGTCACGCAGCAGAACCAGCCGATGGCGTACTTCCACACGGAGACGCGGATCTGGCAGCTCGCGGTCGGCGGCCTGGCCGGGCTCTATGTGATGTCCGCGGCGTTGCCGCAGCCCCGCATCGGCAGGGCGATGGCGTGGGCCGGCGCACTCGGCGTCGCCTTCGCCGTCGCGTGGATCACGGACGACGTGCGCTATCCGGGCGCCTACGCGCTCCTGCCGACGGTCGCCACGGTCCTCCTCCTGCTCGGTGCCGCCGACCGCGACCCGTTGCTGCGACAGGTGCTCTGCACGGCGCCGGCGCGCTGGGTCGGCGACAGATCCTACAGCCTCTATCTCTGGCACTGGCCGATCATCGTGTTCGCGGCCGCGCTCTGGCCGGCGAGCGGGCCGGCCCTTGCCGCGGCCGCGATCGCGGTCTTCGTGGCGGCGGCGCTCGCCTATCGCTTCGTCGAGGCGCCGATCCACTTCCGGCCGCTCGGGGCCGCGGGGGCGAGAAGGGTGCTGCCGGGCGCGCTCGCGAGCATCGCCATCATCGGTCTGGCGGCGTTCGCCTCGCCGCGGCTCGCCGTCTCCCCGCACTCCGCCGAGCGGGAGCAGGCCATCCTCGCCGCCAGCCGCGACTTCGGCCGCAACTATCCGGACCGGTGCCACCTGCTCTTCGAGGAGGTCGACCAGCCGGCCTGCCGCTATGGCGGGGCGGACGCCGAAAGGCGCGTCGTCCTGTTCGGCGACAGCCACGCCGCCCAATGGTTCGCGCCGCTGCTGGCGGCATCCGAGGAGAAGGGCTGGGCGTTCCATTCCTGGACCAAGACGGCCTGTCCCTCCGCAGACGTCTCCATCTGGTATCCGCCGACGAAGAGCGTCTACCGGGAATGCGATCTCTGGCGCGAGAAGGTCTTCGACGATATCGCGGCGCTTCGCCCGGACGTGGTCGTGATCGCCAACTATTCCCATTACGACGGATGGCTCCTGGACCGCGACGGCGGAACGGTCGCACGCGGGCGCGCCGGGCTCGACCTGTGGCGCACCGCTCTCGAGCGGGCCGTCGGGCGCCTGCTGGCGTCCGGGGCGCGCGTCGTGCTGATCCGCGACAACCCGCGGCAATATGCGGGTTTCAGGGATTGCCTCGCCGGCGCAGAAGCCGATACGTGCGGCCGCCCGCGCCGGGAGGCGCTCGAGGGCTACAATGTCGAGGAGCAGATCCGCGCGGCCCTTCCGGCGGTGACGGTGATGGACTTCACGGACGACCTCTGTTCGGCCGCCTGGTGCCCGGCCGAGCGGGACGGGCGGATCCTCTACCAGGACGACCATCACCTCACGGCCACCTTCGCGGAGACGTTCGCCGACCGCTTTGCCGAGCTGCTCTCGGTCCGCACGGTCGCAAGCGAGACGGGGAGAGCCGAATGATCAGTGAGGCGCCGCGTCTTGGGGCGTGCGCGTCGGGCCGTGCCGCAGGTGCCGCGTTTCGTGCGCCGGGCGCAGGTGCTCGGCCGAGCGCGTTGCTCGTTCTACGCGGAAATTGCGGATCCCGGCCGCCGCGCCGCAGAAAAGCCATCAGCGTGCGGGCAGGCCGGGATACCTGGAGGACATATACGAATGTGCGGAATTGCGGGCCTCGTCCGCCGGAACGGCGCGCCGGTCACCCCCGAGATGATCACGCGGATGACGGATGCGGTCGCCCATCGCGGGCCGGACGGCGGCGACCATCTGATCGAGGGGCCGATGGCGCTCGGGCACCGTCGCCTGTCCATCATCGACCTCTCGGAATCCGGCCGCCAGCCGATGAGCTACGATTCCGGCCGGTTCGTCGTCACCTACAACGGCGAGATCTACAATTACATCGAGCTGCGGGCGGAGCTTCAGGCGCTCGGCCACGTCTTCACGAACGGGACCGACACCGAGGTCCTGCTGGCGGCCTATGCGCAATGGGGGGCGGACTGCGTCTCCCGGTTCAACGGCATGTGGGGCTTCGCCATCCTCGACAGGCCGCGGAACGTGCTGTTCTGCGCGCGCGACCGCTACGGCGTGAAGCCGTTCTACTACGTCGACCGGCCCGAGCTCTTCGCGTTCGGCTCCGAGATCCGGCAGCTCCTGCCGCTCCTCGACGGCAATCGGGTCGACCTCGACACCCTCAGGACCTACCTCGTGACGGACGCCGCCGAGCTGTCCGCCGCCACCTTCTTCAAGGACGTCCGCAAGCTTCCCGGCGGCCACACGCTCACCTACGATCTCGCCACCCATCAGATCCGCATCGAGCCGTTCTACCGCATCACGCTTCGGCCCGAGGTGCGTCGGCTGGGGGAGGGCGAGGCGATCGAGGCCTTTTCGGAGCTCCTGCAGGATGCCGTGCGGCTGCGCCTGCGCTCGGACGTGAAGGTCGGGACCTGCCTCAGCGGCGGGCTCGACAGCTCGAGCGTCGCGACGCTCGCATCCGAGCTCTACCGCGCGGCGAACGGCGGCAAGTTCTCGGCGATCACGGCGGTCAGCGAGCAGGAGAGCAACAACGAGGCGCGCTACGCCGAGCAGGTCGTGGGGGCCGCGGATCTGGACTGGCACCAGACGCGGCCGACCTATGCCGATTTCGTGGACACGCTGCCGGAGATCGTCCGCGTCCAGGAGGAGCCGTACGGCAGCCCGTCGATCAGCATGCAGTACTTCGTGATGAAGACCGCCAGGGAGAACGGGATCACGGTGCTGCTCGACGGGCAGGGCGGCGACGAGACGCTGCTCGGCTACGAGAAGTACTACGCCGCCTACATCTTCTCCACGATGCGCGGCAGCGGCCCGGTGGCCGCGCTCGCAGCCATGCGCTCGGTCGCGGCCAACAACAGCAAGATGGGGCCGCTCAACATCGCCAAGTATCTGGTCGGCGGGCTGGGCGCGCCGGCGCGCTACGCATTCTATCGCCGGCGCCACGGCTACATGCGCAATCACGGCCCCATGCCGGAGCACATCCTGGCATTCGCGCGGTCCAGCGCGGACGATTTCGCGCTGCAGGAACTGGAGATCCGGTCGACCAACCTGCCGGTCCTGCTGCGCTACGAGGACAAGAACTCGATGGCCCACAGCATCGAGACCAGGCTGCCCTTCCTCGATTACCGGCTCCTGGAGACGAGCCTCTCGCTGCCCGGATCGCTGAAGATCCGCGACGGCTGGACCAAGTGGATCCTGCGCAAGGCGATGGACGGGCGGATGCCGGACGCGATCGTCTGGCGGAAGAACAAGTTCGGCTTCGAGGCGCCGGAGGACATCTGGCTCAAGCGGCATGGCGACGAGATGAAGCGGACGGTGACGGGGTCCCGCCTGCTGGGCGAGCTGGCCGACATGAAGAAGCTGGCCGCCGCCTACGACGGGCTCGACAAGCGGAGCAGATGGCGGCTCTACAACACCGCCCTGTGGGAGAGCACGTTCTCCGTCACCGCCTGACCGCCTTGTTCGGGGCCCGTTCCGGCCCGCCAGAGAGTTTTCCGGAGAGACCGACTTGAAGACCGTCGTCACCGTCGTCGGAGCGCGTCCCCAGTTCATCAAGGTGGCGCCGGTCAGCCGCGCGCTGCGCCTGGCCGGAGGGGTGAACGAGATCCTGGTGCATACCGGCCAGCACTTCGACTTCAACATGTCGGACGTGTTCTTCGCCGAGCTCGAGATCGACCCGCCCGATCACTTGCTCCAGGTCGGCGGCGGCGGCCACGGCGCCATGACCGGCAGCATGATGCAGAAGCTCGAGCCGCTCCTGCAGGAGCTCGCGCCGGACGCCGTGCTGGTCTACGGCGACACCAACTCGACGCTCGCCGGCGCGCTCGTCGCCGCCAAGCTCCATGTGCCGGTGGTCCACGTCGAGGCCGGGCTGCGCTCGTTCAACCGGGCGATGCCGGAAGAGATCAACCGCCTGATGACGGACCATCTCGCGAGCATCCTCTTCACCTCCACGGACGTGGCGACCGAGAACCTGATGCGCGAGGGCATCGCGCGCGAAAGCGTGCACCAGGTCGGCGACGTCATGTTCGATTCGGCCCTGCTCTTCGCCGAGCGGGCGAAGGCGCGGAACGCGCTCCTCGCGGAGCTCGCGCTGGAGCCCGGGCGCTTCGTCCTGGCGACGGTCCACCGGGCGGAGAACACGGACGACCCGGAAGGGCTGCGGGCGCTGGTGGACGGGCTCGAACGGGTCGCGGAGGAGCTCCCCGTCGTGCTGCCGCTCCATCCGCGGACGCGGAACGCGCTGGCGAAGGCGGGCCTCGCCTTCGGGCGGGTGAGGACCGTCGAGCCGCTCGGCTACCTCGACATGGTGGCGCTGGAGTCGCAGGCCGCCGTGATCGCCACCGATTCCGGCGGCGTGCAGAAGGAGGCCTTCTTCTACCGCGTGCCCTGCGTCACGCTGCGCGACGAGACCGAATGGGTCGAGCTGGTCGAGCTCGGCTGGAACCGCCTGGCGCCGCCGAGGCACGGCGGCATCGCGGAGGCGGTGCTCGCCGCCGTCGGGACGCAAGGCGCGGATGCGGCTCCCTACGGCAGCGGCAACGCCGCCGGCGCAATCGCGGAGGTGCTGGCGCGGTGACCGCGCCGCAGGTGCTTGCGCAGGCGCCGGGCGGCCGCCGCTACGCCATCAGCCCTTCGTAGAAGGCGATCAGCTTCTTCTCTTCCGCTTGCCAGTTGTAGCGCTCGGTGACGGCGCGCCTGCCGTTCTCGCCCATCCGGCGCGCGAGCTCGGGGTCGTCGACCAGCCTGTCGATCGCCTGGGCGATCGAGCCGGGGTCGAGCGGGTCGACGAGGAGACCGCAGGCGTTGCCCTCGACGATCTCCCGCCACAGGGGAAAGTCCGAAGCGATCACCGGGATTCCGGCGGACATGTACTCGAACATCTTGTTCGGCTGCGCGTCGAGGTGGTTGGGGCCGGGCTTGAACGTCACCAGGCCGGCGACCGAGCGCCCGAGCACGGCCCGCACCTCGGCGCGGTCGATCTGGCCGAGCGCGTGGACGCGGCTCCAGCCCGCCTCCCGCTGCACCGCCTCCTCGACGTCGGAGCCGGCCAGCCTGCCGCCGAGATTGAGCCGGGCATCGGATCGGACCAGCGCCATCGCCTGCACCATCTCCACGATGCCCCGGATCTCGGCGAGGCCGCCCACGTAGCAGACCTCGCGCTGCTTGCCGGACCAGCCCGTGTCGGCCCCGAGTTCGCCCGGGAGCGGGTAGTTGTTGATGTCGATGCTGCGGATGCCCTTGCGCCGGAACTTGTCGCGGATGAAGGGCGTCGCGGCGACGACGCCGTCGATGCGCCGGCAGATCGCGTCCTCGACGATTGCCGCACCGATCGAGACCGGTCGGCGCAGCGGGCGCGGGATGTACGGCTTGGTGAGGACGTCCTGCGGCATGTCCTCGTGCGAATCGAAGACGACCCGCTTGCCGCGGCGCTTCAGCGCGATGCCGGCGGGGAGGAGCTCGGGATCGTGCAGGTGGTAGATCTCGGCATCGGCCGCGACCGCGCGCCTCAACACGCGCCGCGTCGCCCCGACGGCGCGATCGAGCCTGCCCTTCGAGGCGCCGGCGTCGACGATGGCGACGCCGTTGCGCCGCTCGTCGCCCCCGCCGTCCGCCACGATCAGCGTCACGTCGTGGCCGGCCGCGGCGAGGCTCCGGCACTCCTTCAGGAAGATGCGGATGTCGTCGCGCGCGTGAACCGATGTGAGATGGGCAATCTTCATGAGGGCGGGATCCATGCGCGCGCGTTCGAACGTCCGGCTCGCCGCTGGCCGGCAGGAAATCCGTCGCCGGGCGAGCGGACCGTCGGCGGGCTTCTAGCGGTCCGGGGTGCCGGGGTCGATTGGCCGGGGTTAAAAAGCTTTCGATAATCGGATATTGGGGCGCCTCGCCCCGAATGCCGGACAGCGCGCCCTCTTGTCGAGAATCGATCAGCTCCGAAACCTGGTTCGTTCCGAGAACCTCGCCATCGTTTCGCGGAGCGTCGTCATCCAGGTCATCGGCTACGGCGTCTCGCTGGCGCTCATGCCGGTCGCCATCGCCTTCTACACGCCCGAGCAGTTCGGCATGTTCGCCGTGGCGCTGTTCTGCGCGAATCTCGTCGGAAGCTATGGCGGGCTCAAGCTCGAATGGGCGGTCATCAACGAGCATTCCGGGCGCGCGGCGGAACTGCTGCTGAGGGTGTCCCTGACCCTTCTCCTGGTTCTCGGCATCCTGGTGGCTCTGGCCGCGGCCGTGCTCCCGCAAGGTCTCTTCGACCGGTTCGACCTCGCCCGGGGCGCGGCGCTTCTCGCCGCGCCGGTCGCCGTCGTCACCGGGTTCGGGCTCTTCCTGCAGGCTTGGGGCATCCGGACCAGGAACTACGAGGGCGTCTATCTCGCCCGGAACGCGGTCATGGTGTCGCGCCAGGCCTTCCAGATCGGCCTCGGCCTCCTCTGGCCATCGGTCGCGGCCCTCCTGGTATCGGAGTTCGCGTCGCGGCTCCTCGGCATCCGGATCATCCTCGCGCGGCTGCGCAAGCGCGTCGCGCTGGTGGCGCCCGCCCGGCTTGCCCGGCTGATCCGGCCGCTCGCCTTCCGCCGCTACGGCCACTATTCCAAGGTTGCGCTGCCCTCCAGCCTCGTCGATTTCGCCATGACGGAGGGGCTCGCGGTGGTGATCGTGCCGCTCTACGGGCTGGAGGTCGCCGGCGCGTACTGGCTGGTGCAGCGGATCTTCGGCATCCCCGTCGCGCTGATCGGGACCGTGGCCGCGGACGTCTTCCAGGGCCAGATCGCAAGGCGCAGCGACCATGACCAGATCCTCAGGCAGATGACGCAGGTCGGCGCGCTGCTCGCGGCGTTCTCGGTGATCGTCCTGCCGGCCGCAGCCGTCGTCCTCTGGCTCCTGACGCGCCACTTCTACGGCGGGAAATGGATGCTGAGCGGACAGCTCGGCCTCTATCTCGTCCCCGCCATCTGCCTGCAGTTCATCGCCTCGCCGCTCAGCCGCATCCTGATCGTACGCGAGAAGATGCACTACAAGTACATATTCGACGGCACGATGTTCCTCGGGTTGGCGAGCTGGCTGGCACTGACCACCATCGGCGGCCTCGGCGTGCTCCATTCCATCGCCTACCTGGCGGGCGTCCAGGCGCTCGCCTATGCGATCTACATCGTGCTGTGCTTCCACGTCGCCCGTCAGGCCAGCGCCGGCGCCGACCGGCGGATGGAACCCGGGGAGTTGGGGCCGTGAAGCGCGTCTGGATGCTCAATCATTACGCGCTCGAGCCGGGGGGCGCGGGGGGGACGCGGCACTACTCGCTGAGCCGTCACCTGCCGGCGCACGGATGGGAGAGCACGGTCGTCGCCGCGAGCACGCTGCATCCTTCGGGGCGGCAGCGCCTCGAGCCCGGCGAGACATGGCGGCTCGAACGGCTGGGCGGCGTCGATTTCCTGTGGCTCCGCGCGAGGAGCTATTCCGGCAACGGCCGTGACCGCGTCCTGAACATGCTCGACTACACCTACCAGGCGCTCCGGTCTCCGGCCGTGAAGGCGCTGCCCAGGCCCGACGTCGTCATCGGGTCGAGCGTCCATCCGCTCGCCGCCTGGGCCGGATACCGGCTGGCGAAGCGCCATTCCGTGCCGTTCGTGTTCGAAGTCAGGGATCTCTGGCCGCAGACGCTCGTCGACATGGGCCGGCTCGGGGATCGCAGCCCGATGACGCATCTCCTGCGCCGAATGGAGCGGGCGCTCTACGACGCGTCGGCGCTCGTCGTGACGCCGCTGCCGAGGGCCGCCGACTACATCGTCCCGCTCGGCGTGCCGGGGGAGAAGGTCGCCTGGATCTCCAACGGGGTGGAGCTCCAGGATGCCGAACCGCCGCCGTTCCCGGCTCGCGAAGGCCGCCCCTTCACGCTGATGTATTTCGGCGCGCACGGCGGCGCCAATGCCCTCGACACCGTCCTCGACGCGATGGCGCTCGTGGAGCGCACGCCGGCGCGCCCGGCAATCCGCCTGCGGCTCATCGGCGACGGCCCGCTGAAACCGGCCTTGATCGGGCGCGCGGCCGAACTCGGCCTGGCGAACGTGAGCTTCGAGGATCCGGTGCCGAAGGAGCGGGTTCCGGCGCTTGCCGCCGAGGCGGACGCCTTCGTGCTGTCGACGCTCGACCTGCCGAAGCTCTATCGGTACGGCATCAGCATGAACAAGCTGTTCGACTATTTCGCCGCGGCGCGCCCGGTCATCCTCGCGGCCGCAGCCGCAAACGATCCGGTGGCGGATGCCGGCGCCGGCCCCACCGTTCCGCCGCAGCAGCCGGAGCGCCTCGCGCGCGCCATCCTCGACCTCGCCGCCATGCCGCATGCCGAGCGGGTGCGGATGGGGCAGGCCGGCTACCGTCACGCCTTAGAGCACTATTCCAACGCCGCGCTGGCCCGAGAACTGGCCCGCCACCTCGATGCCGTCGCGGCGCGGCCGGCTCTTGCCAACGCGCCCCGCCGGGCCTAGGCGAGCGGCATGAAGCGGGCCTTCGACCTCGCCATCGTCGTTGCGACGGCCCCGGCCTGGCTGCCTCTGATGGCCGCCCTCGCCCTCGCCGTCCGCCTGAAGCTCGGCGCGCCCGTGCTGTTCCGGCAGATGCGGCCCGGCAAGGACGGCGAACCCTTCCTCATGCTCAAGTTCCGCACCATGACCGACGCCGTGGACGAGGCCGGCGCGCCGCTGCCGGACGCGCAGCGCCTGACCACGTTCGGCCGCGTCCTGCGCTCCACCAGCCTCGACGAGCTCCCCGAGCTCTGGAACGTGCTGAAGGGCGAAATGAGCCTCGTCGGGCCGCGGCCGCTCCTCATGGAGTACCTGCCGCTCTATTCGCCCCGGCAGCGCCGGCGCCACGAGGTCCGCCCCGGCATCACCGGCTGGGCCCAGGTCAACGGCCGCAACGCGCTCGCCTGGGAGGACAAGTTCGAGCTCGACGTCTGGTACGTCGAGAACCGCTCCCTCTGGCTCGACATCCGGATCCTCGCGGCGACCGTCGCCAAGGTGCTGCGGCGGGACAGCATCAACGCCGAAGGATCCGCCACCGCAGAAAGATTCCGAGGCTGACAAGGGGATCGTCACTGGCCCTCCTGGGCGCGAGCGGGCACGGCCGGGTGGTCGCCGACACGGCGCGCGCCGCCGGCTGGCCGGAGATCGTCTTCTTCGACGACCGGTTTCCGGCAGTCCGGGCGAACGGCCCCTGGGAGGTGAGGGGCGGGTCGGAGGCCCTGTTCGAGGCGCTCGCCGCGTATGACGGCGTCCTCGTCGCGATCGGCGAGAACGCCGCCAGGCTGCGGCTTCACCTGCGGCTTCGCGAAGCCGGCGCGCGCATGGCGACGATCGTCCATCCGAATGCCTGGGTGAGCCCGAACAGCATGGTCCGGCCCGGCTCGGTCGTCATGGCCGGCGCCATGATCAACATCGGCGCGGAGGTCGGGGAAGCGGCCATCCTCAACACGTCCGCCAGCGTCGATCACGATTGCATCCTCGGCGACGGCGTGCATGTCTCTCCCGGCGCGCACCTGGCGGGCGGCGTGACGGTGGGCGAGGGGGCCTGGATCGGCATCGGGGCCTCTGTGCGTCACGGCGTCCGCATCGGCGCCGGCACGGTGATCGGCGCCGGCGCCGCCGTGGTGAGCGACCTTCCCGCAGGCATCACCGCCGTGGGCTGCCCGGCGCGGCCCCTCAACCGGACCTGACATGCTCAACACGCCCTTCGCACCCTGGCCGAGCTACACGCCGGAGGAGATCGCCGCGGTTTCCGAGGTGCTCGCCTCCAACCGCGTGAACTACTGGACCGGCGACCGGTGCCGCCGGTTCGAGGCCCGCTTCGCGGAATGGGCCGGCACGACCCATGCGGTCGCGCTCGCCAACGGCACGCTGGCGCTCGACGTCGCGCTCAAGGCGCTCGGCATCGGGGCGGGCGACGAGGTGATCGTCGCGCCCCGCACCTTCCTGGCTTCCGCTTCCACCGTCGTCACGGCCGGCGCGGTGCCCGTCTTCGCCGACGTCGAGCGCGACAGCCAGAACATCTCGGCCCGCACCATCGAGCCGGTCCTGACGGAGCGCACGAAGGCGATCATCTGCGTCCATCTCGGCGGCATGCCCTGCGACATGGATCCGATCATGGAGCTGGCGGCGAGGCAAGGGCTGAAGGTGGTCGAGGACTGCGCCCAGGCGCACGGCGCCCGCTACAAGGGCCGCCCGGTCGGCTCCTTCGGCGATATCGGCGCCTGGTCGTTCTGCCAGGACAAGATCATGACGACCGGCGGCGAGGGCGGCATGGCCACCACGTCGGACGCGGCCCTCTGGGCCCGCATGTGGTCCTACAAGGATCACGGCAAGAGCTGGGAGGCCGTCTACGAGCGCAAGCACCCGCCCGGGCCGCGCCTGGTGCACGACAGCTTCGGCACGAACTGGCGCATGCTGGAGATGCAGGCGGCCATCGGCCTCATCCAGCTCGACCGCATGGAGGCGTGGAACCGGCAGCGGACGGCGAATGCGGAACGGATCGCGGCGGTGTGCCGCCGGCATCCGGTCGTCCGCGTCCCCGAGGTGCCGGCGGACGTGCGGCATGCCTATTACCGCTTCTACGCCTTCGTCGTGTCCGAGCAGCTGCGGCCCGGCTGGAACCGGGACCGGATCATCGAGGAGGTATCGGCGCAGGGCGTGCCGTGCTTCCACGGCTCAGCGTCCGAGGTCTACCTCGAGCGCGCCTTCGAGGGCACGGGCTGGCGGCCGCGGGAGCGCCTGCCTGTCGCGCGCGAACTGGGCGAGACCAGCATCGCCTTCCTCGTCCATCCGACGCTCGCCGAGGCGGAGATCGGCAAGACCTGCGCCGTGCTCGACGCGGTCCTCTCCGCGGCCGGATAGGCGGCCGGGCGTCAGGCCGCGGCCGGAACCCCCGGGCGGGCTTCGTCCCCCTCGGCCAGGGACCCGCCGGCCGCGCGCTCGATGCCGTCCGATGCGCGCGCGACCTCCTTCCTCGGCAGCGAGCCCGCGATCCAGAGCAGGAACACGATCGCGCCCAGCGTCGAGGTGTCGCCCGCCTTCAGGGCGTGGAGCAGCATGACCGCTGCGATCGCGGACAGGCAGAACGTCAGGTGCGCAAGCCTCGGAGGTCGTGGCCTCAGGCTCGCAATCGCGGTGAACGCGCACATCGCCGCGAAGGCGACGACGGCGAGCCGGCCGACTTCGACCCACAGCTCCAGGACCACGTTGTGGGGATGCTTCAGGACCGGGTCGAGAATGGCGTAGTAGCCGAGGCCGCCGGTCGGGCGGCCGTCCTCGCCGGCACGGCGGTCGCTGCTGCCGAGGCCAAGGCCCTGCGTCCAGGTCTTCAGGCTGAGGGGCGATCCGCCGGAGCGCCCGTCGGGCGTCGACTGGAGGGCCGCCGTGATGGCCTCGATGCGTACCGACACGCCTTCGGACTGCGTGCCGGTCAGCAGGTCGCTCCAGTACATCTTGTGCACCGGGTTGACGACGAGGGCGATCAGGATGGCCGCGGTCAGCCCCGCCGCCAGAAGGCCGAGCTGCACCCGCACGAAATGCTCCCGGACCCGGGCGTAGAGCGGGGACAAGGCCGCGATGCCGATCAGGGCGAGGATGCCGAGGACGACGTCGGCGCGCTGGTTCGTGAGCACCGTCCCGAGCAGGAACACGCCCGCGGCAATGCCGCAGAGAACCGCCTGACGGCGGCCGCGCAGCACGAAGTACATGCAGGCGGCGGCGGCGCTCGCGAAGAGCCCGCTATAGGCGACCGTGGAGAAGCCGCGCCGGAGATCCAGGAAGAACAGGAGCGCCTTGTCAGCGTCGTCGGTCAGGATCCGCGGCCAGTGCGACCACAGCCGGAACTGCGCCAGGATCGCCACGACCAGCAGCCCGACGAGAAAGCCGACGGCGAGCCGCGGGCGCAAGACGCGCGGGATCATCGCCCCGATCGCGAGCATCGGCAGCGTCGGCGCGTAGGCCAGCATGAAGAGGAGCAGCTTCGCCTCGTAATAGGCGTTCTCGTGGCCGAGCCAGTCGCGGAACCGGAACAGGAACGCCCACTGGCTCGGCTGGCCGGCGAGCACGACGAAAAGGCCGAGGACGGTCGCCAGGACGAAGAACGCGGAATCCGTCCGCGATGGCCGGCGTAGCGCCGTCCGCATGACGGCTGCGATCGCGATCGCCGCCAGGACCGCGACGAGCGCGAGGACCCGGCCCGGAACGACATGGACCCGCCCGAGGAGCGGAACGAAGCACGCAATGCCGAAGAGGATCCCGAGCGCGAGCGTCGACCGGCGCACCTTCTCCAACTCGACATCCATTCTATGCGACCTCTTCGGCGTCTTCGGCGGCAGCTTGCCCGCCGTGCTTATCTGGATTCGGGGAACGCTCGGCAACCGGGAACGGCTCCGGGTTGCGACGGGCGCGCGGCACCCGTTCCGGCTGGCGAGGGAATGCCGGCAAGCATCAGTCGGGCGGCTGCGTCGCCTGGCCCGCTTCGTCGCGCGCGTCCCGCTTCAGCGGCGTCAGGGCCTTGAGCGTGACGATGGCGACGATCGAAAGGACCACGGCGATGTCGTAGGCGCCGAGCCCGACCGCCGTTCCGATCGCTCCGGTCACCCAGAGGCTGGCCGCCGTCGCGGTGCCGCGCACTGAATCCTTCAGCCGCAGGATGGCGCCGCCGCCGATGAAGCCCATACCGGTGATCAGCCCTTCCACGACCCGCGCCGTCGCTTCCGGGTTGCCCTGGACGACCGTCTCCGCCGCCTGGATGAAGCCGCACGTGGCGACCGCCACCAGGGGGAAGGTCCGGAGGCCGGCGCTGCGCTCTTCCCGCTCCCGGTTCCATCCGATGGGAAAGGCCAGCGCATAGGCGATCGCAAGGGCAACGAGATGCGGGAGGACGTCGAAGCGATCGAAAGTGAAAATCTCGTCCAGCACGTCCTCACCCGCTCTCGTCTTCCGCGCCGGCAGAGCCCGACCCGATGCGCGCCGGGCGGCGAAACCTCGCCCCGGCCGGAATCGCGATCGGCAGCCGCCGGTCGGGAATCGCCATTATCATGAACAGCCGCGATTTGCCCGCCACGCCGCCGCGCGAATGCAGGCCGCACGGCGGGTGCGAGACGCTCACCCTCCAGGCCGCTTCCAAGCGGTCGGGCCGGGCGCGGACTGCCACCTCCATCCATCCGATACGCTTGCGGCCCTTGTCCGCTCCAGCGAGGCGCTCCGGGGTTTCCGCCGGCAACGTCTGCTGACGGCTCCGGCAAACCGCGGCGGCATCGCGTCGGGCGGCGAGGTGAACAGAACCGGTCCAGTGATGTTTCCCCACGGCTGGTGGCTCTGGAGCGGCTGGACGGCCCTGCAGGCGTCCTCCGTCTCTAGAGCTCGTCGACAGCCCCTAGGGCAGCTTGCGCGTGCCGGTGAGAAGGTTCATGGCTCGACGGTCAGCAGAGTCCACATGCCGCCGTCATAGTGACCGGCAATGTTGCAGAAGAGCACGTACTCTCCCGGTTCGAGCCGGAGGGTGAGGGTGCCGGATTGGCCGGGCTCCAGGTCCTCGATCTCACCCAGGACCACGAGGTCGTCCTCCTCCACTTCCTGCTCCGACTCGTCGTAGGGAAGCGAGCGCTCACCATCCCTCAACGGCGTGACGACGAGTTCATGGATCATGTCCTTCGACACGTTCCTGACCTCGAACGTGATCTCGCCCGCTTTCACCGACCGCGGTTCGATGTCGATACCGAATGTTGCCTTGGAGACGTCGGCGCCCTCGGTCCCCATCGCCAATCCTGTCGCCATCTCCGTTTCGGCACCCTTGTCCCAAAGCGAAACGGCAACAGTCTCGGCTGAAGCGGCGGCCAATCCCGCCATAGTGCCGATCGCCGACATCGTTCCGATCAATGCAAGCCTTACCAGTGCGTTGCGCATGTTCTCCTCCCTGGTGCAGGGCGTCACATGGTAACGGAAATGAACATCGCCTGATTTGATCTGGCGCAATGGGACCCTGGCACGGACCTGGCCGGACGGCAGTCCCGACGACCTGCTGATCGAAAGCGGCTTTCCGGCGAACGAAATGGAACGGTGCCGAACGTGAGGAACGGACCCTCGCGGTGCCTTTCGCGTACGGAATCGGATGCCGGGGCTAACCCCCCATTCTCTTCACTCGAGACTCGATCGGAAGCGCTGCCGTTTCGCTCCATTCGGTGATGGTCGGCGGCTGGCCGGCCAACGCGTGCTTGCGGGCACGGTCCAGGGTGGCGACACGTGCCTCCAGAGGTACGTCCTCCTCACCGACGCCGCGCAGCAACGCTCGACTGACCTTGAAGGTGCCGCACTGCGAGCAATCGATCGTCGCGTACTCCACCGCAGATTCACGTTCCGTCGCCGGTCGCCCGCACACGCAGCAGTTCATTCCTCTTCCTCACCACAGCTTTCCCGAGGCAACTAAGCCGAAAATGTGGTGAGTCAACCACCCCGGGCGGTTATTCACTGATCAACCAAAGGATGCACGACTTAAGAGTGTGTCCCGGGCCTGCCCGTCACATGAGGAGCAGTAACGACAGACGTCTAACCTTCTCTCCTAATCCTATATAAAACAGTTCGTCCTGACCAGAATCGTGAGCGGGTCGAGGTCGAAATCTGATTCGAGGCTGCCGCCGAACATTTCCAGCCATTCGGCTTGTGCGGCAAAGGCCTCCGCCTCCAGTTTCTCCGGGCATTCGTACCTAACGCCGGATGAAGTCTGCATATGATGCACCATCTCGTGAACGAGGATCGAGATCTCCGCCTGCGTCGAGCCGGACCAATTATCCGGCAGATAGATAACTCGGCGCCTTGTATCGTATACGGAGATTACCTCCGGATCGCCGCCAGTGGTATCGGTGACGCCCCACATGCTGCCTGCTGACGTCTGGCGCCTGATGAAGATCATTCTCATCGCTGACGCGAACTCGACCCGCGGCATGTCCGCAGACTGAACCGCGCCGGGTTTGCCGGAGGCTGTTTCGTCTGAGTGCTAGGCGGCGATGTCGGTCACCTCAAGGTCGGCGTAGAAGCGCGCCTCGGCCTCGGCGGGCGGGATGTTTCCGATCGGCTCG
>JAEZEK010000241.1 GCA_023417735.1 Pseudomonadota bacterium
CATGATGAGGTGCTCGACGCCGTCGCGCCGGACGAGGACGAGCCGGCGACGGTCGTCGATCGCGACGTGATCGACGACGGCGAGCCGCGGCCCGGTGCCCTCGTGGCGGCGCACGCGGCCCCGCAGAAGGCGGCTCAGCATGATGAGCAGCAGCCCGAGCAGGAGGACGACTGCGAGCGCGCCGGCAACGGTCGCGACCGGTGAGCCCGCGCCGAACAGCGCTGAAATCATCTCGCCCATCTGCACCTCCTCCGCAGTCCCGTCGGCTGGGCGGGCGCGTTGTTCCTGGCCGCCGCATCCATAGCGTCCGGGCGGGCCCGCTTCAAACCCATCCTCGGCTCCCGGGCGCGAGCGCGGCGTTGAAAAGCCGCCGCGCCCGGTCCAAGGTCGCCCGGGCAATGCCGCGCCGAATCGGCTGCCCGTGGGGCAGAGTTATGGCGATGGGGCAAATCGAGACCGATGCGGCGATGACGACCCGGCCCGCCCGGACGGGCAATCCCCTGCCGCTTCTGCTGCTGGGGCTGGCTCTTCTCGTCGCCGCCGGCGCCTACTGGGCGTTGCCGCCGGCGCTCGCCAACGTCATCGTCCTCGCCGCGCTCGGGCTCCTGGCGACGGCCGGGGTGGTGGCGCTCTTCGCCGCGGCGGCCGGCCTGCTCGCCTTCCGGTCGGCACCTGCGTCAGGGACGGACGAGGACGAGAACGCGCGCGCCTTCCTGGAGGCGCTCCCCGACGGGGCGCTGATCGCCACGGGCCACGGCAGCCCGGTCAAGGCGAACCCGGCCTATCTGAAGCTCGCCGGGATGGAACAGGGTGCCGACGTGCCCTCCGTGGAGCGGCTCTTCTCAGGCAATCCCGACGCATCGGAAGCGATCTACCGGCTGGCGGCCGCGGTCGAGCGGGGCAGGCGCGCCACCGAGGAGGTCCGCATGCCCGGCGGGATCGGCGGCCGGGCGAGCGGGGCGCGCTGGTATCGCATCCGGGTCAACCCGATCGCGGCCGGCCGCGACCAGGTCGCCTGGCTCGTCGCGGACATCACCCGCGAGCGCGAGCACCAGGAGAACATCTTCCGCGAGCTGCAGAACGCGATCGACTATCTCGACCACGCGCCGGCCGGCTTCTTCTCGCTCGAGCCGGACGGGCGGATCCGGTACCTGAACGCCACGCTCGCCGAATGGCTCGGCATCGACCTCGCCGAGTTCGAGCCGGGCGCCCACCACATCCGGAGCTTCCTGACCGTCGAGAGCCTCTCGGTCCTCCAGGCGGCGAGCCCGACGCGCGGCGGATCCGGCTCCGAAAGCATCGACGTGGACCTCGTCCGCACCGACGGCACGCGGCTGCCGGTCAGGCTTCTGCACCGGGTGCCGCTCGCGCCGGACGGCACGATCGGGGCGTCGCGCACGCTCGTCCTCGACATGCGCCTGCGCGACGACAGGGAAGCCGGCCGCATCGCCGAGATGCGGTTCGCGCGCTTCTTCAACAACACGCCGATGGCGATCGCATCCGTCGACAGGAGTGGCCAGCTCGCGCTCACCAATGCCCGGTTCGTCATGCTGTTCGGCCGGGCCGCCGCGAGCGGGCAGCCGCGCCGCCTGGCCGACGTCGTCCAGCCGGGCGACCGTGCGGCGCTCGCCGCCGCCGTCGATGCGGCCATCGCCGGCCAGAACGACATCCCGCCCGTCGACGCCGCCTTCGCGGACGCGCCCGAGCGGAGCGCGCGCTTCTTCGTCAGCCCGATCGTGGAGGCGCAGGAGAGCGAGGACGCGGCGATCATCTATGCGCTCGAGACGACCGAGCAGCGCGCGCTCGAGGCGCAGTTCGCCCAGAGCCAGAAGATGCAGGCGGTCGGGCAGCTCGCCGGCGGCATCGCTCACGACTTCAACAACGTCCTGACCGCCATCATCGGCTTCTCGGACCTGCTGCTCACCAGCCATCGGCCGACCGATCCGGCGTTCCAGGACATCATGAACATCAAGCAGAACGCCAACCGGGCGGCGGGCCTCGTGCGCCAGCTCCTCGCGTTCTCGCGCCGGCAGACGCTGAGGCCGAAGACGATCGACCTCGCCGACGTGCTCTCCGACCTCTCCGTCCTGCTCGACCGGCTGCTCGGCGAGCGGGTCCAGCTGAAGGTCGAGCACGGCCGCGATCTCTGGCCGATCCGGGCCGACCTGAACCAGCTCGAGCAGGTGATCGTCAATCTCGCCGTCAACGCCCGCGACGCCATGCCGGAGGGCGGAACGCTCACGATCCGCACGCGCAACGTGCCGGAAGCCGAAACCGCGGGCTATCGCGAGCAGGGCTTCCGGCCGGGCGATTTCGTCCTGATCGAGGTCGCCGACACCGGGACGGGCATGGATCCGGACGTGGTGGAGAAGATCTTCGAGCCGTTCTTCTCGACCAAGGAGGTGGGCAAGGGGACCGGCCTCGGCCTTTCCACCGTCTACGGCATCGTGAAGCAGACCGGCGGCTACATCTACGTGGACAGCAAGCCCGGCGAGGGCTCCGTCTTCCGCATCCTGCTGCCGCGTCATCAGCCCAAGTCGGACGAGGAGGCGGCGCGGAAGTCCGCTTCCGCCGTCCCCTCCGATCTCACCGGCAATGCGCGCATCCTGCTGGTGGAGGACGAGGAGGCGGTCCGCGCCTTCGCGAGCCGGGCGCTCGCGGCACGCGGCTACCGCGTTCACGAGGCCGCGTCGGGCAGCGAGGCGCTGGAGGTCATGCGCCAGCTCGAGAAGCCGGTCGACCTCGTCATCAGCGACGTCGTCATGCCGGGCATGGACGGGCCGAGCCTCATCGCGGAGGTTCGCAAGCTGCAGCCGAAGGTGAAGGTGATCTTCGTTTCAGGCTATGCCGAGGACGCCTTCGCCAAGCACCTGCCCGAGGACGAGTCCTTCCAGTTCCTGCCGAAGCCGTTCTCGCTCAAGGAGCTCGCGACCGCGGTCAAGAAGAGCCTGGGGGAGAGCTGACCGGCTCTTTACAGGCGTGAACAAAAAGAGTACGGATCGTGCTCATCCGGAGCCGGACTACCACCGAATAGCCCTTGAACGGGAGTGCGCGAGATGGTGAATTCGCTGAAAGTTGTCGAGGGAAGCAAGGGCGGCATGGACAAGACGCGGGCGCTGGACGCCGCCCTCAGCCAGATCGAGCGTTCGTTCGGCAAGGGCTCGATCATGCGGCTCGGGCGCGAGGGCAAGGTCGTCGAGATCGCCACGATCCCGACCGGCTCGCTCGGGCTCGACATCGCGCTCGGCGTGGGCGGACTGCCGCGCGGCCGGATCGTGGAGATCTATGGGCCCGAATCCTCGGGCAAGACGACGCTGGCGCTTCATACCGTCGCCGAGGCGCAGAAACGCGGCGGCATCTGCGCCTTCATCGATGCCGAGCACGCGCTCGACCCGATCTATGCGCGCAAGCTGGGCGTCGACCTCGACGAGCTGCTGATCTCGCAGGCCGATGCCGGCGAGCAGGCGCTGGAGATCGCCGACACGCTGGTGCGCTCCGGGGCGGTCGACGTGCTCGTGGTCGATTCGGTCGCGGCGCTGACGCCGCGCGCAGAGCTCGAGGGCGAGATGGGCGACTCGCTCCCGGGCATCCAGGCCCGGCTCATGAGCCAGGCGCTCCGGAAGCTGACCGCCTCCATCTCGCGCTCGAACACCATGGTGATCTTCATCAACCAGATCCGGATGAAGATCGGCGTGATGTTCGGCAGCCCCGAGACGACCACCGGCGGCAACGCGCTGAAGTTCTATGCCTCGGTCCGGCTCGACATCCGCCGGGTCGGCCAGATCAAGGATCGCGACGAGGTCGTCGGCAATCAGACCAGCGTGAAGGTGGTGAAGAACAAGCTCGCGCCGCCGTTCAAGCAGATCGAGTTCGACATCATGTACGGCGAGGGCATCTCGAAGCGCGGCGAGCTCATCGATCTCGGGGTCAAGGCCGGCATCGTGGAGAAGTCGGGCGCCTGGTACTCCTACGACAGCCAGCGGCTCGGCCAGGGCCGCGAGAACGCCAAGCAGTTCCTGAAGGACAACCCGAAGATCGCCGACGAGATCGAGCAGGCGATCCGCCACCATTCCGGCCTGATCGCGAGCCAGCTGCTCGATTCGCCGCCGGCCGATCTCGCCGAGGAGGCCTGAACCGGAACCGCCCCGGCGGATGCCCCGCCGGGCCTTTGCCACGCGTTGCGGGCCGGCGCGTTGTTGGACTTCGGAGTGCTAGCTTGCCGGGTAGACCCGGCGCCAGTCCGCCGGCCTCCGGCCCTGGCATCTCTCCTCGACGGCGAAGCGGTCGAGGCGGTAGGCGTAGCCGGTCCAGGTCCACTCGCCATAGGTCCCGCAATCGCCCTTCGCCGACGCCTTGTAATGGGCCGTGAGGCGCGGGCCGTCGAGGGCGATGTTGTAGAGGAGATCGGTGCCGCTCCAGCCGTGGTCCTTCGACCAGGTCGCGAAATAGAGCACGGTGACGCCGCCGACTTCCCCGCTTTCGCGGACGTAAAGGCGATAGGTGGTGTTCGCGCCGCTTGCGGTGCAGGGGATCGCGAAGAGGGTCGCGGTCGGGCTCAGCGTCGACGCGATGCCCCGGAATCGTTTCATGTGGTCGGATGCCGGGTCCTCGCAGTCGGATTCGGCGTGCCTGGCGAGCACCATGCCGATCGCGGTCTCGTGCTCCGCGGCCGTACCGTCGGGCGGTGCGGGGCCGGTCTGTGCGGCTGCGGCGGGCGCCGTCGCGAGCAGGATCAGTGCGGCGAGCATTCTGTCTCTCATCTCGTTCACCGTGCAGCGGGGAGCCTCAGTCGGCGAGCCTGGCAGCCGTTCCGGTCGACTTCCGGGCAGCGGCGGAATTCCAGTTCGCGCGTCATGCAGATGCGGACGTCGGCGAGGTGGCCGTCGCGGCAGGACAGCGCGATGCCGCGCTCGCTCATGCCCGGATTGACCGCCAGGAAGGCGTGCTCGACATCGCGCGCCGAGAAGGTGCGCGCCCGAACCGCGTCGGCGAGGCTTTCGGGGATCCGCACGCGCTCGAAGGCGGCGCGCATCGTTTCGAAGTAGCTGTCCTGGTCGAGCCCGGTGCAGCGCCCGTGCTTGCGCCACTGCCAGCCTGCGGCGCCGGCGTCCGGGATGAGGTCGGAGACCGAGCGGGCGAGGCTGTTCGGGACCCGCGACGGGCGGGCGCTTTCGCAGAACGCGGGATAACCCGTCTCGTGCTGGGGCCAGAGGCCGTGGACCGTGAAGGCGCGCGGCGCGCCGTCGCCGCATCCGGGCGTGCGCCGCCCGTTTTCCGTGAGCGCGCAATGACTCGGATGCCAGGAGAGGGCGAGCACGTAGAAATCGAAATCGCCGGCGCGGTGGCCGGTGCCGTCGCCTGCCGCGACGCTGCCGGCTGCCGCCTGGAGGAGGCAGGCGGCGAGCGCGGCGGCTGAGAGCCTCAACGGACGGTTCGGCAGGCCGCGTCGTGCACGTACCAGGGATCGAGCCCGAGCACGCAGAAGTCGATGCCCGTCCCGATCGAGGCGAAGCCCGTCTGCTCCTCGATCGTGTAGTAGACCGTGCGCACGCTGCCGTCGGTCATCACCGCGGAGCCCTCGCAGAAGGTGGTCGGGATCATCCGGATCGCCTGATGCTCGTCCGGCCGCAGGCGTGGATAGTCGATACGCTGCATCACGAAGCCGCGCTGCCAGGTGTGCCGTTCCGCCCAGGCGAACCGCTCCAGGATGCGGCCGATCACCTTGGGGCGGCTGCAGGGCGTCTCGACCAGGGCGACTGCGGCGGCCGGCCCCATCCGGACCGAAAGGTCGGCGGCGGGTGCGGTCCCGGCCGTCGTCGCGGCGGCGAGGCACGCGGCGGCGGCAGACAGCAGGCGTGAGCGCATCGGAACCTCCTTGGGCTTCGAACCATGCCGCGGCAACGGCGCGGAATCAAGAATCTCGGAGCGGCGGCGTGCCCGGGCGCGGCGATCTGACGGGCGGCCTCGGCGGACGCCTCTTGCCAAAGCCCGTGCCGACTGAGACGATTTCCCCCGCCTCGGCCGGGCCGGGTGCAATGCCGTGCCCACCCCGCGCCCGAGGAACGAGATCGGACCTCTCACGCCTCGGCACAGGCCGCGTGGCTGCGCGCCGGTGGCGAACGAGGGCGCGCAGGGAGGAATCATGACCGATAGCGCACGCAGGAGCGGACCCCGCTGCATTGCCATTGTCGGCCCGTTCGCCAGCGGCAAGACGACGGTACTCGAAGAAATCCTTGCCCGGACGGGCGCGATCGAGAAGCCCGGCTCCGTGACCGGCGGCAACAGCGTCGGCGACAGTTCCCGCGAGGCGCGCGCCCACGGCATGAGCGTGGAGTGCAACATCGCAGAGGCCGACTTCCTAGGCGACAGCTACACCTTCGTCGACTGCCCCGGATCGGTCGAGTTCACCTACGAGATGGAGCCCGTGCTGGCCGCCGTCGATGCGGCGATCGTCGTCGCCGAGCCCGACGAGAAGAAGATCCCCGCCCTCCAGGTCGTGCTGCGCGGGCTCGAGGAGCGCAACATTCCGCGCTTCCTGTTCCTCAACAAGATCGACAAGGCGAATATCGGCGTGCGCGAGGCGCTCGCGCTCCTCCAGCCCGCGTCCCAGACGCCGCTCGTGCTCCGGCAGATCCCGATCTGGAAGGACGGCATCGCGACCGGCTTCATCGATCTCGCGCTCGACCGCGCCTTCGTCTACCGCGAGCACGCGGCGAGCGAGGTCATCGACGTCGGCGGCGACGACGAGGCGCGGCGGAAGGAAGCGCGCTACACCATGCTGGAGACGCTCGCCGATCACGACGACGCGCTCATGGAGCAGTTGCTCGAGGAGATCGAGCCGCCGCGGGACGCCATCTTCGCCGACCTTGTCCGGGAGCTCCGGGAAGGCGAGATCGTGCCGGTCCTGATCGGCTCGGCGATGAACGGCAACGGCATCCTGAGGCTCCTGAAGGCGCTCCGCCACGAGGCGCCCGGCATCCGCGAGACGTGCGAGCGGCTCGGGCTGGGCGACGCGGCCCGCCCCGGCGCCCCCATCATGAAGACCATCCACACCACCCATGGCGGCAAGCTCTCGGTGGCCCGCATCCTGGCCGGCCGCGTCGACGAGGGCGCCGAGCTCCTGACGCCGCGGGGCGAGGCGGCGAAGGTAGGCGGCATCAGCCGCCTCGTCGGCCAGAAGTCGGCGAAGCGCGGGGCGGCGGAGGCGGGCGAGACGGTGGCCCTCGGCAAGATGGATGCGGTGCGTACCGGCGACACGCTCGTTCCGCGCGGCGCCGCGGCACCGGCCGTCCCGGTGCGCGAGCCGCAGCAGCCGGTCCTGCAGAAGGTCGTGAAGCTCGGCGAGCGCAAGGACGAGGTGAAGCTCTCGGCCGCTCTCTCCCGCATGGGGGAGGAGGATCCCTCCCTCATCGTCACCCATCGCCAGGACACCGGCGAGACGCTCATCGGCGGCCAGGGGGAGATGCATCTGCGCGTCGCCGTCGAGCGGCTCGCCAACAAGTACGGCCTGGCGCTGGCGACGAGCCCGGCGCTGGTACCCTATCGCGAGACGATCCGCGGCGCGGCGACGAAGCGCGGCCGGCACAAGAAGCAGAGCGGGGGGCACGGCCAGTTCGGCGACGTGGTGCTTGAAGTGAAGCCGGTGCCGCGCGGGTCCGGCATAGAATTCTCGAGCGCGATCACCGGCGGCGTCGTGCCGAAGCAGTACATCCCGGCGGTCGAGGCGGGCGTCCGCGAAGCGCTGCAGGCCGGCCCGCTCGGCGGCTTCCCGGTGGTCGACGTTGCGGTGACGCTCGCCGACGGCTCCTATCACACGGTCGATTCGTCCGAGCAGGCGTTCCGCATGGCGGCCATCCTCGGCATGCGCGAGGCGCTCCCGGAGTGCCAGCCGGTCCTGCTCGAGCCGATCCTGAAGGTTTCCGTGGCGGTGCCGAACGAGGCGACGGCGCGCGTCAACGCCATCGTCTCCAGCCGGCGCGGACAGCTCATGGGCTACGACGCGCGGCCGGGCTGGAACGGCTGGGACGTCGTCGAGGCGCTCATCCCGGAGGCCGAGATCGCCGACCTCATCATCGAGCTCCGCTCCGCGACGGCCGGCGTCGGCACCTTCACGACCACCTTCGACCACCTGGCCGAGGTGCAGGGCCGCCTGGCCGACGACGTGCTGGCGAACGCGGGGAAGAAGGCCGCCTAGGCGGGGCGTGCACCGGCGGGCGGCGCAGGTCAGTAGTTCCAGCGCCGCGCGTTCGAAAGCAGGAAGTCCCGGAACACCGTCACGCGCGCGGAATCCTTCAACTCGGCCGGATAGACGAAATAGGTGTCGAAGCTCGGCACCTCCGCCTCCGGCAGGATCGTGACGAGGTTCGCGCCCGGATTGATGATGTAGTCGGGGAGCATGGCGATGCCGAGCCCGCGCTCCACGGCGCGCTTGATGGCGACCACGTTGTTCACGGAGAAGGCGACGACGCGCGGGTTGGACGGATCCCGCCCGGCCGTGCTCAGCCGGTTCATGTCCTTGAGGTAGGTCGGGGCGTTCTCGCCGAAGGTGATGATCCGGTGCTGGTCGAGATCGTCGACCGATTTCGGCTGGCCGAACCGCTTGAGGTATTCCGGAGACGCATAGACATGGAAATGCACCGTGAACAGCCGGCGCTGGATGAGGTCCGGCTGCGTCGGGGCGCGCAGGCGCAGCGCGACGTCGGCCTGGCGCATGGCGAGGTCGAGCTCGACGTCGTCGAGGATGAGCTGCAGCGAGATCGCCGGATAGAGGTCGAGGAACTCGTTCACCCGCGAGGCGAGCCAGGTCGAGCCGAGGCCGACCGTCGTCGTGACCCGGAGAACGCCGCCCGGCTGGCCGCGCGAATCCTGGAGGCGGGTGCGCACCGCCTCGAGCTTCATCGTCACGTCCTGCGCCGTGCGCATCAGGAGCTCGCCCTCCTCGGTGAGGATCAGGCCGCGAGCGTGGCGGTGGAAGAGGGGCGTCCCGAGCTCCTGCTCGAGCGCGCTCACCTGCCGGCTCACCGCCGACTGGCTCATGTTGAGCGTGTCGCCGGCATGGGTGAACGACCCGGCCTGCGCGGCCGCGTGGAAGATCCTCAGCTTGTCCCAGTCCACGGAATTCCCCCCTGCTGCGGCCGTCGCGACGGCGTCCGCCCCACCGCCGCCGGGCCGCTTGCCCTTGCGCCGCCTATTCCGCGGCGTGGCGCTCCATGTCGAGCCCCATCAGGTACTTTTCCGCTTCCAGCGCCGCCATGCAGCCGAGCCCGGCCGCCGTGACCGCCTGACGGTAGGTCTCGTCGGTGCCGTCGCCGGCGTCGAAGACGCCCGGGATGTTGGTGGTCGTGCGCCCGGGTTCGGTCTCGATGTAGCCGGAGGGCCGCATCGCGAC
>JAEZEK010000245.1 GCA_023417735.1 Pseudomonadota bacterium
TCCCGATGACGAAAGCGAGGACGACGGCGCCCGGCAGCCGGCCCATCGCGCGCCTAGCGGCTCATCGCGTCGAGCCATTCGTCCACGAAGGCGCGGCGATGCTGGCGGACCTCGTCCGGGCTCATCAGCAGGGATTTCTCCGGCGCGGGGAGGCCGGCGAAGGAGGCGGGCAGCCCGCCCTCCGGCTCCACCGCCGGGTACATCCAGTTGCCCTCGGGGATCGCCGACTGGAACGCGTCGGAGAGCATGAAGCGGAGGAAGTCGCGGGCGAGATCCGGGTTCCTCGACGCGGCGGTCCGGGCGGCGACCTCGACCTGCATGTAGTGGCCTTCGGGGAAGATCGCCGCCCGGTACTTCGTCTCGTTCTCCGCACCGATATGGTAGGCGGGCGAGGTCGAGTAGCTCAGCACCATGTCGGCCTCGCCCTTCAGGAACAGGCCGTAGGCCTCCGACCAGCCCTTGGTGACGGTGACGATCCGCGGCGCGAGCTTCCGCCAGACAGCGGGGGCCTCCTCGCCGTAGAGCGACTTCACCCAGAGCAGCAGGCCGAGCCCCGGTGCCGAGGTGCGCGGGTCCTCGATGACGAGGGAGGGGCCGTGCTCGGCCTCCACGAGGTCGCGGAAGCTCGCGGGCGGGGCGGCGAGCCTGGTCGTATCGTACACGAAGGCGTGCCAGCCCCAGTCGAACGGGAGGAAGGTGTCGTCGCTCCAGGCGACCGGCAGGTCGAGCGCGGCGAGGTCCGCCCCGTGCGGCGCGAAGAGGCCGGCCGCGCGCGCCTCCGCCACGAGGTTCTGGTCGAGCCCGAGCACGACGTCGGCGCGGGTGCCGGACCCTTCGAGCTTCAGGCGCGACAGGAGCGTGCCGGCGTCGTCGCTCGCCACCCAGTCCAGCGTGCAGGCGCACTCCGCCTCGAAGCGCTCCTTGATCGTGGCGCCCGGCCCGTATTTCCCGGCGAACGAGGTGTAGGTGTAGACGGTCAGCCGCGGCTTCGGCTGCGCCGCCGCCTGCTGCGCGCCGAACGCGAGGGCGAACACCGCCGCGCTCGCCAGCCCCAACCAGCCGGCCGGCCGGAAAATGTTCATGACGCTGCTCCTCCGATGCGCGTGGACCGGGTCGGGCGCGGCAGGGGTGCGGGGCGGGAACCGTCGGCTCTCGGCATCTCATCCCTCCGCCGGCATGACCCGGATCTGGTTCGACGGGTTGGCGCGACGCCTCTCAGCCCGGACGGGCACCCCGCGAGATGCCCGCACGCTAGTGCGCGCGGGACCGGGGCGCAAGCGCTCGTCCGGCCGGGCGATTGTCGCCGGCGCGCCGCCGTCGTAGGCATGGGTGGTGGAGCGGGGGAGCAGATCGTGGCGGTGTCACTCCTGATCGCGGCGGCGCTCGTGGTTGCGACGATCGTCATCCACTACGAGGTGCTGCGGCTCATTTCCGTGGCGCTTCCCAGAATGCGGCTCCCGCTCCGCCTGCGCATCCTCGTCGTGGTGCTCGGCTGCTTCGCGGCGCATACCATCGAGGTCTGGGCCTACGCCGCCGGCTACCTCCTGCTCGACCGGATCGGGCTGGGCACGATCCACGGCAACCTGGAGCTCCATTTCGCCGACTACCTCTATTTCTCGGTGACGTCCTACTCGACCCTCGGATTCGGCGACATCTACCCGGCCGGCGCGCTCCGCCTCATCTCGGGCATCGAGGCGCTGAACGGCCTCTTCCTCATCGGCTGGTCGACCTCCTTCACCTATCTCGCCATGGAGCGCCTGTGGCCGCTCCACACGCGGGCACGGAGCCACGCGGACCGACGCGAGTAGAACCTCCGCCGGGGAGCGGCAGCAGCAGCTCTCGATCCCGTTTGACCAGCGCGCTCCGGGCTGCCATTCGACGGTGGTCAGACGGATCGTGGATGGCCGACGTAATCTTTCACGAAATGGCGTGGCTGTTGCTCGGCGCCGCCGCCATCGGGATGCTCGGGGCGGCGCTCCGCCAGCCGGTGATCGTCAGCTTCATCGCCGTCGGGCTGCTCGCGGCCGCGCTCTTCGACAGCAGCGCCGAGACCGCCGGCCAGATCCGCTTCCTCGCCGAGCTCGGCGTGGCGCTCCTCCTCTTCCTGGTCGGCCTGAAGCTGGACGTCCGCCTGGTCAGGACGCTCGGCCCGGTGTCGCTGGCGACCGGGCTCGGGCAGGTCCTCTTCACCTCCGTGATCGGCTTCGCCATCGGGCTCGCGCTCGGCCTCGACGCCGTCACGAGCCTCTACGTCGCGGTCGCGCTGACCTTCTCCTCCACGATCATCATCGTGAAGCTGCTCAGCGACAAGCGCGAGCTGGAGACGCTGCACGGCCGGATCGCGCTCGGCTTCCTGATCGTCCAGGACATCGTCGTCGTGATCGCGATGGTCGTCCTCTCCACGCTCGGGATCGGCGAAGGCGGGCACGGCGCGGGGTCGATCTGGCAGGTCCTCGCCGCACTCGCCGCCGCGATCGCCGTCCTGATCCTGTTCGTGCGCTACGCCGCCGACCCGCTGATGAACCGGCTTGCGCGGACGCCGGAGCTCCTCGTCATCTTCGCGATCGGCTGGGCGGCCGCCGCGGCCGCGATCGGCGACATGGTCGGGCTCGGCAAGGAGATCGGCGGGTTCATCGCAGGCGTGTCGCTCGGCTCGACGCCCTATCGCGACATGATCTCGGCCCGGCTCGCCGGGCTCAGGGAGTTCCTGCTCCTCTTCTTCTTCGTCTCGATCGGCGCGTCGTTCGACCTCTCCGGGCTCGGGCAGGATCTCGGGCGCGCGATCGTCTTCTCGCTCTTCGTGCTGATCGGCAACCCGCTGATCGTCATGGTGATCATGTCGGCGATGGGGTACCGGCTGCGCACCGGGTTCCTCGCCGGCCTGACGGTTGCGCAGATCTCCGAGTTCTCGCTCATCTTCATGGCGATGGGGCTGAGCCTCGGCCATGTCGAGCCGTCCGCCGTCGGCCTCGTCACCCTGGTCGGGCTGGTGACGATCGCGATCTCCGTCTACATGATCACCTATTCCCATCAGCTCTACGAACTGGCCGAGCCGCTGCTGCGCCCGTTCGACTTCCGGCGCACGCGTCGGGGGGCCGCGGAGGAACCCGAGGCGCCGGACATCGACGTCATCCTGTTCGGCCTCGGCCGGTTCGGCGGGCAGCTCCTGAAGCGCCTGACCGACGCCGGGCTCAGGGTGCTGGCGGTCGATCTCGACCCGCAGGCCGTGCGGGCCTGGTCCGCGCACGGCTACCAGGTGCGCTACGGCGACGTCACGGAGCCCGAGTTCTGGAACGACCTCCCGCTCGCGAAGGCGCGCTGGATCGTGCTGGCGATCCCCTACGGCACGATCCTCCTGACCGAGACGGATGCCCGCAGCGGCCTGCTCTCCGCGATCCGAAGCCACCGCTTCTCCGGCCGCGTGGCGATCACCGCCCGCGACGATGCCGAGGCGAGGCGGCTGGACGAGGGCGGCGTCGACCTCGTGCTGCATCCGTTCGACGACGCCGCGGCCTCGGCCGCCAAGCAGATCCTCGACATCGACGAAGCCGCAATTCCGCCCGCAGCGAAGAAACCGGAGGTTCTCGCGTCATGAAGACGATCGTGGTGGCCACGGACTTCTCGCGGCGCGGCGCGCTCGCCCTGGCGCGCGCACGCGTGCTGGCCGAGGC
>JAEZEK010000249.1 GCA_023417735.1 Pseudomonadota bacterium
TGCGGACGCTTTGCCGAGAAGCCGGCGGCCCATTCCCCGACGCGCGCCGCGCCAGGAATGACCTCGCGCAGATTGAGCAGCCCGGCGATTTTGGATGCCATGCCCGCATAGCGCGGCAGGTAGGCAACCAGCCAGTCATGTAGGGATAAGCGGCGTGATTTGTTGCGCGCCGCCAATACCTCGATCTTCATGCGCGCCATGTCGACGCCCGTCGGACACTCGCGCCGACAGCCCTTGCAGGAGACGCAGAGCTTCAAGGTCTCCATCATCTCGTCGCTGGCGAAGGCATCGGGCCCGAGCTGGCCGGAGATGGCGAGACGGAGCGTGTTGGCACGCCCACGCGTGACGTGCTGCTCCTCCATCGTCACGCGATAGCTCGGGCACATCACCGCGCCGGCGAGCTTTCTGCACTCGCCGTTGTTGTTGCACATCTCGACGGCGCCCTGGAACCCGCCGCCGGAGCCCGGCCATGCCGACCAGTCGAGCGCCGGCTTGAAATCGGCCACCGCGTAGTCCGGCTTATAGCGAAACAGCGTGCGATCGTTCATGCGCGGCGGGCGCACGATCTTCCCGGGATTCATAATGCCGGTTGGGTCGAAGCGGTCCTTGACTTCCTCGAAGAGCTCGACGGTCTTGCGGCCGTACATCATCTCGTGGAATTCGGAACGTACGAGACCGTCACCGTGCTCACCCGAATGTGCGCCCTTGTGCTCCTTCACCATGGCGAACGCCTCTTCGGCGATCGCGCGCATGGTGGCGGCGTCTTTTTCGAGCTTCAGATTGAGCACAGGCCGCACATGCAGGCAGCCGACCGAGGCGTGCGCGTACCAGGTGCCGCGCGTGCCGTGCTTCTCGAAGATCGCCGTCAGGCGGTCGGTGTAGTCCGCGAGGTGCTCGAGCGGCACGGCGCAGTCCTCGACGAAGGACACCGGCTTCCCCGCTTCCTTCATCGACATCATGATGTTGAGGCCCGACTGGCGCACCTCCGTGATCGCCGCCTGCAGGCCGGCGTCCGTGATCTCGACGACGCCACCCAGGTTCCGCCCGTCCCGGTCCCAGCCATAGCCGAGGTCGCCCATCACCTCGCCGAGCATCCGGAGGCGGCGATGGTTCTCCGCCATGTCCTCCTCGGCGAACTCCACCAGCAGCACCGCATCCGGCTCGCCGCGCACGAAGCGCTCGACCGTCGGTCGGAACATCGCGATGTCGCGCGCCAGCTCGATCATGGTGCGGTCGACGAGCTCGACGGCGGTCGGCCCGAGGGGCACGATGTGCTGCGCCGCGTCCATCGCGTCGTAGAACCGTGCGAAATGGCAGGCGCCCACGAGCTTCCGGCCGAGCAGCGGCGAGAGCTTCAGCTCGATCCGGGTGGAAAGCGCCAGCGTCCCCTCGGACCCGACCAGGATGTCGGCCATATTGTTGGTCGGCCCGTTCGGCAGCAGCGCATCGACATTGTATCCGCCGACCCGGCGAATCACGTTCGGAAAGCGCTCCCGGATCTCGTCGGCGCTCTCGGCGCCGAGTGCCAGGAGGTCACGGAAGAGGCCCTCGTCCGGCCCGACCGCGTTCCGAAGGGCCTCGTCGCGCGATACGGCGTCGAACCGGATCTTGCGCCCGTCCGCCGTCAGGGCGTCGATGGCGATGACGTTGTCGCGCATCATGCCGTACCGGATCGAGCGCGTGCCGCAGGAATTGTTTCCCGCCATGCCGCCGATCGTCGCCCGCGAGGCCGTCGAGACGTCGACGGGAAACCAGAGTCCGTGCGGCTTCAGCGCGCGGTTCAGCTCGTCCAGCACGATGCCGGGCTCCACGACGCAGCGCCGGTTCGCCGGATCGAGCTCCAGGATGCCGTTGAAGTGTTTCGACGTGTCGAGCACGAGCGAATCGTTGACCGTCTGCCCGCACTGGGACGTCCCGCCGCCTCGGGCGAGCACCGTGACCCCCTCCTCGCGGGCGATGGCGAGGGCGGCCGCGACGTCGTCCTCCCCGTGCACGAGCGCCACGCCGACCGGCATGATCTGGTAAAAGGACGCGTCCGTCGCATAGCGGCCGCGCGAGAAGGCGTCGAACAGGATCTCGCCCCGCAGTGCGGCACCGAGCCGGTTCTGAAGAGCGGGGCGAAGGGAGTAGACGGCCATCGGGACCTCGACATCGGCGCTTAACACGAATAATGAATGCATAATTCACTTGCAACCGATGCAGCGTCGCGCCGCATGGCGCCGACACCACGGAGTTCCCGATGCGCACCCCCGGCCGGCACTTCCTGCAGATCCCCGGTCCCACCAACGTCCCGGACCGAATCCTGCGGGCGATGGACATGCCTACCATGGACCATCGCAGCCCCGCATTCGGTGCGCTCGGCCGCCGCGTGCTCGACGGCATGAAGACGATCTTCAAGTGCTCGGGGCCGGTCATCATCTATCCGGCTTCGGGAACGGGCGCCTGGGAAGCGGCGCTGGTGAACACGCTCTCGCCCGGCGACGCCGTGCTCATGTACGAAACTGGCCATTTCGCCTCGCTGTGGCGCGGGCTCGCCTCCCGCCTCGGCCTGGAGCCGGAATTCCTGCAGGGCGACTGGCGGTCCGGCCTTCATCCGGAGGCGATCGAGGATCGCCTGCGCGAGGACCGCGAGCACCGCATCAAGGCGGTCTGCGTCGTCCACAACGAGACGTCGACCGGCTGCGCCACGCGTATCGACGCCGTGCGAAAGGCGATGGATGCCGCCGGCCATCCGGCGCTGCTCATGGTGGACACCATCTCCTCCCTCGCCTCGATCGACTTCCGCCAGGACGAGTGGGGTGTCGACGTCACCGTGGGCGGCTCGCAGAAGGGGCTCATGCTGCCTCCGGGCCTCTCCTTCAACGCCCTGAGCGAGAAGGCGCTGGCGGCGTCCAGGACTTCGAAGCTGCCGAAGTCCTTCTGGTCCTGGGACGAGATGCTCGCCGCAAACGAGAATGGCTTCTTCCCCTACACGCCCGCGACCAACCTCCTCTACGGCCTCGCCGAAGCCATCGACATGCTGCACGAGGAAGGGCTCGACAACGTGTTCCTGAGGCACGCGCGCCACGGCGAGGCGACCCGGCGCGCGGTGCAAGCCTGGGGCCTCGAAGTGTTCTGCCGGGAGCCGCGCCACTATTCGGGCTCGCTGACCGCCGTCCTCATGCCCGAGGGCCACAGCGCCGACCGCTTCCGCCGGATCGTCGCGGAGACCTTCGACATGTCGCTCGGCAACGGTCTTTCGAAGATCGCGGACCGCGTGTTCCGGATCGGCCATCTCGGCGACTTCAACGACCTGATGCTCGCCGGCACGCTGTCCGGCGTCGAGATGGGCCTCGAGCTCGCCGGCGTGCCGCACAGCCGCGGCGGCGTCCAGGCCGCGCTCGACTATCTCGGCTCCAGCGCCGGACGCGGGGAGACAAGAAAGGCCGCGGCGGAATAGTGTTCGAACGAGAAGACCGGCGGCAAGCCGGCGCTCACTGGAAACGAATAACGGGAGGAATACCCATGACACTCGCAGCCCGCCTTGCGGGGCTCATTCTGGCCGCGGCGATCGCGTCCCCGGCCCTTGCCCAGACGGAACTGAAGTTCGGCCATGTCGGCGAGCCGGGTTCCCTGTTCGAGGCCTCCGCCAACAAGTTCGCCGAGATCGCCAATGAAAGGCTCGGCGACAAGGCCAAGGTCGTCGTCTACGGCTCCAGCCAGCTCGGCGGCGACGACGAGCTCCTCCAGAAGCTGAAGCTCGGCACCGTCGATTTCGCGCTTCCTTCCACGGTCATGTCCTCCGTGGTCCCGGCCTTCGGCATGTTCGAGATGCCCTATCTCGTGAAGGACCGCGACCACATGAAGAAGATCGAGGGCGACGTCGTCTGGCCCGCGCTCGCCCCCGCTGCCGAGGAGAAGGGCTACAAGATCCTCGGCATCTGGGAGAACGGCTTCCGCCACATCACCAACAGCAAGCATCCAATCAACACGCCGGAAGACCTGAAGGGCATCAAGCTGCGCGTGCCGAAGGGCGTCTGGCGCGTGAAGATGTTCCAGATCTACGGCGCCAACCCGACGCCGATGGCCTTTTCCGAGGTCTTCGTCGCGCTGCAGACGGGCGTCATCGACGGCCAGGAGAACCCGCTCGCCCAGATCGCGAGCGCCAAGTTCCAGGAAGTCCAGAAGTTCCTGTCGATGACCGGCCACGTCTACACCCCGGCCTACGTGGTGGTGGGCTCCAACAAGTTCGGCCGCCTCGACGAGGAGACGCAGAAGATCCTCGAGGAGGCCGCCAAGGAGACGCAGGCCTTCGTCTACGAGAAGGCGGCGGAACTCGACCGCGATCTCGTGAAGGTCATCACCGATGCTGGCGTCGCGATGAACGAGGTCGACAAGGACGCCTTCATCAAGGCTTCCAAGCCGGTCTACGACGCCTTCGCCACCGAAGTCCCAGAGGGCAAGGCGCTGGTCGACAAGGCGCTCGCGCTCGGCCAGAGCTCCTGATCCGCATCACGGGGCTTCCGCACCGCGGAGGCCCCCCACGCCACGGCGGATTCCCCCGATGTCATTCGTGAACTGGGCGTCGCGCGCGCTCGAACTGATCCTCGAGATCGTCTCGGGCGTGCTGGTCGTCGCGCTGACGGCGATCGTCGTCTACGCGGTCGTGACGCGGACGATGGGCTCATCGCCGAGCTGGTACGACGAGGTGGCCTCGGTGCTGCTCGCCTGGCTCACCTATTATGCGAGCGCGCTCGCCGCCCTGAAGCGCGGCCATATCGGCTTCGACGGCGTGCTGATGGCGCTTCCGGTCGGCCCCCGCATGGCGCTCGCCGTCGTCGGGGAGATCATCGTCATTGGCTTCTTCGTCATCCTCGCCTGGATGGGCATGGTGGTTCTCGAGGTGCTCGAGGGATCGACGCTCGTCTCCCTCACCTGGGTGCCGATCCAGCTCACCCAATCCGTCATTCCAGTCGGCGCGGCGCTCTTCATCCTGGGCGAGATCCTGTCCATGCCGGGCTATTTCGCGAAGCTCAGGGCCGGCATCTCGCTCGAGCACGAGGAGGTCGAGCAGGCGATCGCGGCGGCGAAGGAGGAGTTCGGGGATGATCCCGACGCCATCCTGCGCGGCCGGGCCGGGAGGGCGCATCCGTGATCCTCGCCCTCATGCTGCTCGGGCTGTTCGCCCTCATCCTCATCAACGTTCCCATCGCCGTCGCGCTCGGCGTGGTGGCCGTCGTCGCCATGGTTGCGACGCAGGGCGTGGACATCCTGCCGAACGTCGCGCTCGTCATGTATGACGGCGCGCGCAGCTTCCCGCTGCTGGCGATACCGCTCTTCATCCTCGCCGGCGCCATCATGAACGCGTCGGGCATCTCGCGCCGCCTGATCGCCTTCGCCTCCGCGCTGTTCGGCTTCATCCGCGGCGGTCTGGCGATGATCAACATCGGCGTCTCCATGTTCTTCGCCGAAATCTCGGGCTCGGCCGTCGCCGACGTCGCGGCGGTCGGCACGATCATCATCCCGGCCATGGAGAAGCGGGGCTATCCCCGCGCGTTCGCCGCAGCAGTCACGTCCTCCTCCGCCTCGCTTGCCATCATCATCCCGCCGTCGATCCCGATGATCCTCTACGGGGTGATGGCCAATGCCTCGATCGTGCAGCTCTTCGTGGCCGGCATCGTGCCGGGCATCATCGGCGGCTTCTCGATGATGCTCCTCTGCTATTACTTCGCCCGCCGCTACGGCTGGCCGGTCGAGGAGATCTTCAACCTCGGCCGGGTCTGGCGGACCTTCAAGGAGGCCGCCTGGGCCTTCGTGATGCCGGTGATCATCCTCGGCTCGATCTTCGGCGGCTTCGTCACCGCGACCGAAGGCGCGGGCCTCGCGGTCGTGGCGGCGCTCTTCATCGGCGGCGTCGTGTACCGCGATCTCGACCTCCGCTATCTCCGCCAGGCGATCCTCGACGGCGCGGTCCAGACGGCGATCGTCATGCTGCTCGTGGCGGCCTCCGCGCTGGTCGGCGTCTACCTGACCGAAATGCGGCTGCCGCAACAGCTCGCCCAGGCGATTCTCGGCATGACGCAGAACCAGTACGTCATCCTGGCGCTCCTCAACGTCTTCTTCCTGGTGATCGGCTTCTTCCTGCATTCGGCGGCCGCGATCATCCTGGTGATCCCGATCGTCGTGCCCCTCATCACCGCCGTCGGCATCGATCCCGTGCATTTCGGCCTGATCGTCACGCTCAACCTCGCCATCGGCCAGCAGACGCCGCCGGTCGCGAGCGTCCTGATCACCGCCTGCTCCATCGCCAAGGCCGACATCTGGGAGGTTTCGAAGGTCAACGTCTGGTTCATCGCCGTGTTGACCGCCGTCCTGATGCTCGTGACCTACGTGCCGATCGTCCCGATGGGCCTCGTCGAGTACTTCTACCGGTAGCCGGTCAGGCAGCCGGCGGAAGCGCGGCCCCTGCCCGCCCGTTCGGAAAAGCGCGCCCCTCCCCTTGAAGAGGTGAGGAACTTCCGCCATCTACCCCGCCGCGGGCCGGGCCCCTCTGACGATGTCCCATCGTGATGTCGGACCGCATCGGGTGAACTCGATGCCGGGTCCGAAATCGCTCTGTCGCGCGCGGCATCGCGTTCCCTTCGAACAGGAGGGATTTCGATGGATTTTCTCACATCTCTGTTTCTCGGCCAGCCGCTCTGGATGTGGCTCGGCTTCCTTGGCCTGGTGGTCACGCTTCTCGCGCTCGACCTCGGCGTCTTCCATCGCGGCAGCCGCGAGATCGGCATCCGCGAAAGCCTCATGCTCTCTGCTTTCTACATCGTGCTCGGGCTCGCCTTCGGCGCGTTCGTCTGGTGGACCATCGGACGGCAGTCCGGCATCGAGTACGTGACCGGGTTCCTGATCGAGAAGAGCCTCGCGGTCGACAACCTCTTCGTCATCGCCACCATCTTCGGCTTCTTCGCCATCCCGCGCGAGTACCAGCACCGGGTCCTCTTCTGGGGCATTCTCGGCGTCATCGTGCTGCGCGCGATCATGATCGGCTTCGGCGCTGCCATCGTGGCCGAGTACCACTGGGTCCTTTACCTCTTCGCGGTCTTCCTCATCGCCACCGGCTTCAAGATGCTCTGGTGGAGCAGCCACGAGCCCGACCTTTCGAAGAACCCGGTCCTGAAGCTCATCCGGCGGCGGCTCAACGTCACGGATGAACTCCACGGCAGCCGCTTCTTCGTCAGGCTCGCGGACCGGCGCACCGGCCGGACCGCGCTCCATGCCACGCCGCTCTTCCTCGCACTCGTCCTGATCGAGATCACCGACGTCGTGTTCGCGGTCGATTCCGTGCCGGCGATCTTCGCCATCACGACCGACCCCTACATCGTCTACACGTCGAACATCTTCGCCATCCTCGGGCTGCGCGCTCTCTATTTCGCGCTCGCCGCCGTCCTCCACCGCTTCGCCTATCTGAAGCAGGCGCTCGCCATTCTGCTCGTCTTCATCGGCTCGAAGATCTTCCTCGCCGATCTCCTCGGGTGGGAGAAGTTCCCCGCCGAATGGTCGCTCGGCATCACCTTCGCGATCCTCTCGGCGGGCGTTCTCTATTCGCTTCGCCGGACCCGCGCGGAGGGGACGGCCGGCGAGGAGACACGCCCTCGCCTCGCACCGAAGCAGGCGTGACAGGACGTGCGGGCGCTGCGTGGCCGGCATTCCGGCCCGCGGCGCCCCCGCCCGCTGCTCCCGGTTCTCGGGCCGGCGAATACCCCGAAGCCGGACGGTCAGCGAAGAATTAACACCGGCGGGCGATATTGGCACCGACCGAAGCGGTTGCATGGTCGGGCGGGGAGACGAGCGTGTCGGAAGAGGATCGCGAGAAGGGCCGCGAGCATGAGCGCCACCGCACCCTGAAGGCCGGCCGCATAATCCTGTCCGACCAGCGCGTCCTCGATTGCCTGATCCGCGACATGAGCGAGGTCGGCGCGCGCGTGAAGTTCGGCGCTTTCACGCAGCTGCCCGATACGTTCGAGATCCTGATCGAAAGCGAGCGCCGCATCCTGCCGGCCGAGCTCGCCTGGCAGAATGGCCTGGAGGCCGGCATCCACTTCACCGGGCCTGCCCGGCCGCAGAAGCGGGCGGTCTGAAGGGCGCCACGCGCTCCGCGCGCTCTCTCGGCGCCCCGAGAGCCCGAAGCGCATTGAGAATGACGGCAAGGTCGATCGCCTCCTGAATCAATGCGCCCTGCACCGGCGGGATGTAGCCGAGCGCGGCAGCCACCATGCCGGCGCTGGAGAGTCCGATCCCGACGAAAACGCTCTGGCGCGCGATCTTCATCGCGTACTGCGCGACACCCACGCCGCTCGCGAGCCGCGAAAGATCGTCGC
>JAEZEK010000280.1 GCA_023417735.1 Pseudomonadota bacterium
TCTTTCCGACGCTGACGGTGGAGGAGAACCTCGTCGCCACCGCCGCGAACCGCGCGGGGGGCGCTCCCCGCTGGACGCTTCGGCGGGTCTACGAGCTCTTCCCGAAGCTCGAGCAGCGGCGGGAGAATCTCGGCAACCAGCTCTCGGGCGGCGAGCAGCAGATGCTCGCGATCGGCCGCGCGCTCATGACCAATCCCCGCCTTCTCGTTCTGGACGAGGCGACGGAGGGGCTCGCGCCGCTCGTCTGGCGCGAGATCTGGCAGCGGCTCGAGGCACTGAAGGCCGACGGCCAGGCGATCCTCATCGTCGACAAGAACGTCGACCAGCTCGCCCGCTTCGCCGACCGGCACGTCATCATCGAGAAGGGCGAGGTGGTCTGGACGGGCGGCACCGACGCCCTCCTCGCCCAGCCCGAGCTGAAGGACCGGTTCCTCCACGTCTGAGCGCTTCGGCGCATTGCCGAAACGCTTCGCCCGGTAATATTGAGGGGCAGCCCTTCAGCGAGGAAGCCATGGCCGAAATCAAGAGGATGAAGCCGAAGTCGAGCCGCGCCGAGTTCCGCTGGGACGATCCCTTCCTGATCGAGGAGCAGCTGTCCGAGGAGGAGCGGCTGATCATGGAGGCGGCTCGCGTCTATGCGCAGGACAGGCTCCTTCCCCGCGTCGTCCCGGCCTATCGCGAGGAGCGCTTCGACCGCGAGATCATGGTCGAGATGGGTGCGCTCGGCTTCCTCGGCCCGACGATCCCGGCGGATTATGGCGGCGCGGAGGCGAGCTATGTCGTCTACGGCCTCGTGGCGCGCGAGGTGGAGCGCGTCGATTCCGGCTACCGCGCCGCCATGAGCGTGCAGTCGTCGCTCGTCATGCACCCGATCCACGCCTATGGCAGCGAGGCCCAGCGCCGGAAGTACCTGCCGAAGCTCGCCACCGGCGAGTGGATCGGCTGCTTCGGCCTGACGGCGCCCGATCACGGCTCCGACCCCGGCGGCATGAAGACACGGGCGGAGAAGGTTTCGGACGGCTACCGCCTCACGGGATCGAAGACGTGGATCTCCAACGCGCCGGTGGCCGACGTCTTCGTCGTCTGGGCGAAGTCCGCCGCGCACGACAACGAGATCCGCGGCTTCGTCCTGGAGAAGGGAATGGCGGGCCTCTCCGCACCCAAGATCGAGGGCAAGCTGTCGCTGCGCGCCTCCATCACCGGCGAGGTGGTGATGGACGGCGTGGTGGTTCCGGAGGAGAACCTGCTGCCGAACGGCTCCGGGCTCGCCGGTCCGTTCGGATGCCTCAACCGCGCCCGCTACGGCATTTCGTGGGGCGCGATGGGAGCGGCCGAATTCTGCTGGCACGCCGCGCGCGGCTACGTGCTCGCCCGCCAGCAGTTCGGCCGGCCGCTCGCCGCAAACCAGCTGATCCAGAAGAAGCTCGCCGACATGCAGACCGAGATCGCGCTCGGCCTGCAGGCCTCCCTCCGCGTCGGCCGCCTCTTCGACGAGGGCAAGGCCGCGCCGGAGGCGATCAGCCTCGTCAAGCGCAACAATTGCGGCAAGGCGCTCGAGATCGCCCGTGCCGCCCGCGACATGCACGGCGGCAACGGCATCTCCGAGGAATTCCACGTCATGCGCCACCTGGCGAACCTGGAGACCGTGAACACCTACGAGGGCACGCACGACATCCACGCGCTCATCCTCGGGCGCGCCCAGACGGGAATCCAGGCCTTCTTCTGAGATGGGTGCCGAACCTAGCGATCGGCCGTACCGATCCGCGTCAGGTGAGGAAGGCGATCGGGCCGACGAGCAGGATGAGGAGCCAGACGAGCCCGTTCACCAGCATCCGCACCATCGCCTGATGGTCCTCGCCCTCTATCCGGGAGCGCGTCACCACCAGTTCGCCCGGCCACAGCAGCAGTCTCGTCATCGTCCGCTCCTCCTCAAAGATGCACATACTATGCATCTTTTATTGGGGCTTGAGAACGGCCATTCGGCCGGCGTGCTGTGTCAATGGCGCACAGGGGGGAGGCACACGGGAGAGAGCGTTTCCCGGACGTCCTGAGGCATCGTCGCCGCCGGAAAGGTCCGCTGAGCCGCCCGAGGACGGTCGCGACAAATTCGGTGCTGGCACAGACTTGCCGCACCGGTGCATAGGTACGCGCACGCAATGCGACTGGATTGGGGATACATGGCATCTCTCGAGCGGCTTCTCGCCGAAGGCAGGATCCTTCTCGCCGATGGCGCGACGGGCACGAACCTGTTCGACATGGGGCTCACTGCCGGCGACCCGCCCGAGTTCTGGAACACGGAACATCCGGATCGGGTGAAGGGGCTGCATGCAGGCTTCCTTCAGGCCGGCGCCGACATCATCCTGACCAACAGCTTCGGGTCGAACCGCCACAGGCTGAAGCTCCACAACGCCCAGTCCAGGGTCTTCGAGCTCAACAAGCGGGCGGCCGAGCTCGCGCGGGAGGCCGCGGAGGAGGCGGGCCGGGACGTCATCGTCGCCGGCTCGATGGGTCCCACGGGCGAGCTCTTCCAGCCGCTCGGGGAGCTGACGGAGGCGGATGCCGTCGAGAGCTTCGCCGAACAGGCGGAAGGCCTGAAGGCGGGGGGCGCGGACGTCGCCTGGATCGAGACGATGTCCGCTACGGAAGAGATGCTGGCGGCAGCGCGAGGAGCGATCGCGGTCGGCCTCCCCTATGTGGTCACGGCGAGCTTCGACACGGCGGGGCGGACGATGATGGGCCTGCAGCCCGCCGACATGCCCGCCATCTTCGCCGGGCTGCCAATCGCTCCCCTGGCCGTCGGAGCGAATTGCGGCGTCGGCGCCTCCGACCTGCTGGTTTCGGTGCTCTCGATGGGCGAAGGCGGCTCCGCGATCCCGATCGTGGCCAAGGCCAATTGCGGCGTTCCGCAGTTTCATGGCGAGCACATCCATTATTCCGGCACGCCGGAGCTGATGGCCGAGTACGTCCGCCTCGCGGCCAACGCCGGGGCCAGGATCATCGGCGGGTGCTGCGGCACCACGGCGACGCACCTGCTCGCCATGCGCGAGGCGCTCGACCGGTATCAGGCGGGGCCTCGCCCGACCCAGGAGGACATCGAGGCCGTGACAGGGCTGCTCGCCTCGCCGCCCAAGAAGGACGCCGTGCCACGCCGCCGCGGCCGACGCGGATAGGCCCACCCGGACAGGAACCGATGGCCCTGGGCACGAGGATGCGGCGCCGAGATGCCGGTGGTGAGCCGTAGGATGGTGCCGGTCCAGCCGGCCTTCCTGCGCCTTGTGCGCGCGGACGTGTTCGTCCCGGTTTCCGTCTTCGTTCTCGGGCTGCTCTTCACCTTCTTCGTGACGGAGACGCTGCGGGCGGTCGTCGCGGCGCGGGACGTGCAGCGCTTCAAGGAAGTCGTCGGCATCACCCACACGACGATCGAGGCCAAGATGGAGGCGGTCGTCGCGATGCTGCGCGCGGGCGTCGGCCTCTACAATGCCTCCGAGGAGGTGACCAGGCCCGAATTCGGCCGCTTCGCCCGAGAGCTCTCCCTCGCCTCGGTCTACCGCGGCGTCCAGGGCTACGGCTTCGCCGAACGTGTCGCCCCCGCCGACATCCCGGCCTTCGTCGCATCCCGGCAGGCAGAGGGCGGGCCATCGCCCGGCTACCGTGTCTGGCCGGATCAGTCGTCGGCGGACGACCGCTACGTCATCAAGTACCTGGAGCCGGAGGACGAGCGGAACACGGCGGCGCTCGGTTTCGACATGCGCAGCGAAGCCACGCGGCGCGAGGCGATGGAGCGCGCGCGCGACACCGCGGAACCGGCCGCCACCGGCATCGTCCGCCTCGTCCAGGAGATCTCCGGCGATCCGCAGCCGGGCTTCCTGATCTACGCTCCAGTCTACCGCGGCGGTGACGTGCCGGCGGACGTGGACGCCCGTCGCCGCCTGCTGGCCGGCTTCCTCTACGCGCCGTTCCGCGCCAGGGACCTGCTGGAGAGCACCCTGACCGCCGGGCTGAGGTCGCAGGTGGCCTTCCACGTCTACCAAGGCGCGCCCGCGCCCGAGAACCTCCTCTACGATTCCCATCGTCCCGGCGCGGAGCCGGCGAGCGACCCGCACGACCGGACAGAGGCGCGCGCCCTCACCTTTGCCGGGACCACCTGGACGATCGACTATCACTCGCGTCCGGCATTCGGCGCGACCTCGACGACCGACCTCGTCCAGGCGGTTCCGCTCGCGGGCGGCGTCCTCAGCGCGCTCTTCGCAGCGATCGCCTTCGCCCAGGTGCGGGCGCGGCGGGCCGCGCTGAACGAGGCGAAGGAACGCCGGCGCGCCGAGGCTGCGGTCCTGGAGCGGGAAAAGCGCCTGCGGCGGATCCTCGACAACATCTACGCGCTGGTCGTGGTCCTCGACCCCACCGGCCGCGCTCTGGAGGTCAATCGCGCGCCGCTCGAGACGCTCGCGCTTGCGCGCAAGGACGTGATCGGACAGGCGTTCTGGGACCTTCCCTGGTGGAGGGACGCTCCGGAAACGCGGAAGCGCCTGCAAGCGGCCGTCAAGGATGCGGCGGCGGGCCGGATCGTGCGCGAGGATGTGGAGATTCCGCTCGAAGAGGGCTCCGTCGTCCTCGACATGCAGATCGCGCCGGTCAAGGACGACAGCGGCGAGGTCCGCTTCATCGTCCCGTTCGCCGTCGACATCACCGAACGGAAACGCTCGGAGCAGCATCGCCAGACCCTGCTCCGGGAACTCAGCCATCGGGTCAAGAACACGCTGGCCGTGATCCAGTCGCTCGCCCGCCAGACCGGCGCGCGTTCGGCGTCGGTGCCCGAGTTCCAGGCCTCGCTGCAGGGCCGGATCACCGCGCTCGCCGCCGCCAACGATCTGCTGATCGCCTCGGGCTGGCGCACGGCCCAGCTGGAGGGCATCGTGCGCTTGGCCGTACGGGCCCACATGGCGCGCGAGGAGGATCAGCTCCGCCTTTCGGTGCCCGACGTCATGCTGCCGCCGGAACTCGCACAGGATCTCGTCCTGGTGCTGCACGAACTCGGGACGAACGCGCAGAAGTACGGCGCGCTCTCGCGCGAGCGCGGCCAGGTCGCGATCGAGGGATCCCTGAGCCCGGGCGGGCTCCGCCTCCAATGGCGCGAGTCCGGCGGGCCGCCGGTCAGCATACCGGAGAAGTCGGGATTCGGTTCGACGCTCCTCGACGCGCTCATCCGCGGCCGCCATCGCGGCGAGGTCGATCTGTCCTGGCAGCCGGATGGCCTGACCTGCACGATCACGGTGCCATCGGAGGCGCTTCTCGAACCGGATCCGGCCACGGAGAACCGGCTCGTTTCAGGCACGTGACTCCGCAGGGGGAACCTGTGCCTTCGCGTCGGCCTCGGGGCGGGCCGCCGCAGCCGCCTTCCCGCCGACACCCGGCGCCAACACGTCCACCAGCGCGTCCCGCAGCCGATCCAGGCTGTAGGGCTTCCTGAGGACGAGCAGCCCCTCTTTCAGCGCCTGGTTCGCGCTCGTGCTGTAGCCGGTGGCGAGAATGATCGGGACTTCGGGCCGCGCCCGCCGAAACTTGCGCGCAAGGTCGAGACCCGACATGCCGCCCGGCATGACGATGTCGGAGAAGAGGAGGTCGAACGGCTCGCCCGCCGCGAGCCGGTCCAGGGCCTCGTGCGGGCCCGATACCGCCACGGCGGAGGCCCCGAGCTGCTCGAAATAGGCCGAGGTGACGTCCGCGACGGCGGAATTGTCCTCCACGAGCAGCACCCTCAGGCCCGCAGCCACCTGGCTGGGCGCGGTCGCGGCGGGACGCGGGGCCGCCGGCTTCCCGCGCGCCGGGGGCAGGTAAAGGGTGACGGTCGTACCCGCGCCGGGTGAGCTGTCGATCTTCACCGCACCGCCGGACTGACGGGCGAAGCCATAGACCTGGCTGAGCCCGAGGCCCGTGCCCTTGTCGATCTCCTTCGTGGTGAAGAACGGATCGAACACCCGCGGCAGGATCTCGGGCGGAATCCCCGCGCCGCTGTCCACCACCTCGATGGTCAGGAACGGACCGGCAAGGCCCTCGGCCTCCGGGCCGCCGGCAAGCGTCCGCTGCCCCAAGCGGATCGTCAGCTGCCCGCCGTTCGGCATCGCGTCGCGGGCGTTGACGGCGAGATTGATGAGGGCGATCTCGAACTCGGCCGGATCGATCCGCGCGACGCAGGCTTCGCTCGGCACCTCGATCTCGACCGTGATGTCGCCGCGCAGCGAGCGCTGCAGGATCTCGCGCAGTTCCGGCAGGCGCTGGCCGAGGTCGACGAGCTCGGGCGCGAGCGTCTGCCGCCGCGCGAAGGTGAGGAGCTGGCGCGTCAGCTTCTCGCCGCGATCGGCCGCGGTCGCGATCATCTCCAGCGTCCGCGCGGTCTGGGGATCGGCAGCGCGGCGGCGCAACCGCTCCACCCCGCCGGAGATCACCATCAGAAGATTGTTGAAATCGTGCGCGATCCCGCCCGTCAGCTGCCCGATGGCCTCGAGCCGCTGCGCATGGCGGAGGGCCGCCTCTGCAGCCTCGCGCCGCTCGGCCTCCTCATAGAGCCGCCTCGTCCGGCGCATCGCCATCCAGAGGGTCGCGAACAGCAGGAGCGAGGCGGGAAGGCCGAACAGCAGGTGCCAGGCCATTCCGGCCAGCCATTCCGACCTGACGGCCGCTGTTTCGAGCCCTGCCACGAGGTAGACCGGCATGCCGGCGATCCTGCGAAAACCGAACCGCCGCTCGACCCCGTCCAGTTGAGCGACCGCCGTGTAGAACCCTGCCCTGCGCCCGGCCGCGACCTCTTGCGCCAGGCGTCTGGCGACGAGCCCGATGCGCTCGGCCGGGCTGGGCGGAGGGGGGAATCGGGCGAGCACCGCGCCATCCGCGCGGGTCATGGAAAAATAGGTGTCCGGCGCCTTGGCGAGCTGGGCGTAGAAGGTCTCGAAATCCTCGGGCCTGAGCGAAACGGTGATGACACCGTTGAACCCGCCGTCCGCCGACGGGCGTCGCCGGCTCAGGCTGAAGAACGGCTGCGCGTCCGAGAAGCGCGGCAGATAGACTTCCCCGATGAAGGTCCCGACGTCCGCCTCGACCTGGGCGGAGAAGTAGTCCCTGTCGGTGAGGTGCAGGCTGCGCGGCGCCGGATAGATGAAATCGGAGACGAGCGCCAAGCCTTCCGCATCGATCAGCCAGAGCGACTGGATGCTCGAGATCGGTTGCGCCATCGCGGCGAACCGGCGGTGGAGCCGCTCTTCATCGGCCCGAATCTCGGGATCGGACAGACCTTCGGTGAGCTCGACGATCTCGTGCATGATGAGATCGGAGGTCTGGAAGTTCTTGGAAGCGTGCTCCTGAAGAACCGCCAGCGATCCTGCGATCCGCTCGTCTGCATTCCGCCAGGCCTCCCGGTGACTGGCCCAGCCAAGATAGACGAACAGCGCTGCCGGCAGAGCCAGCGACGCCACCATCATCAGCCTCAGCAGCCTGAGCGCTGCGTTGCGCGCGGTCCGCACCGCCCCTCCCGGCCATTCTGTCAGCCCGGGAGGTTATATGCACCATGAGCGCCTGACGAGAGCCTAACGCCGCAGCCTGCCGACGCTTTTCGAGTGTGTACGTCCGCCACCGTGACGCCGGCGGCGGACGTGCAAGGGCGCCCTACTCCGCGGCGTCCGCGCGGACCGGCTCTTCGGCCTTGCCGCTCGTGTAGGTCGGCGCCGCAAGCCGCTCGCCAGGCGCGGGCTTGCCCGGAAGCGGCGGGAGAGCGAGCGCCTTCTGCAGATCGATTCCGGCCCCCTCCGCGACACGACGGCCGTAGTCCTCGTCGCAATGCCAGAAGTGCCAGACCATCCGGAGCGCGATGTGCTCCGGGCACTCCTTCATGTCGGAGACGAGGTTGCTGATCAGATCCTCGCGCTCGCGATCATCGAACGTCCGGTAGCGCACGCCGGCCTGCTTGTAGTCGTCCTGCGTGCGCGAGGTCTGGTAGCGGCCGAGGTGGCCCTCTACCCACTGATGGTAGTCCTTGGCGGGCTTCGGCGCCTCGGCCAGTCCGCCCATCGAGCTCGGCTCGTAGTTGACGTGCTTGTTCTCGCCGCCGCCGTCCACGTAATAGGCCATCTGGCCGTCCCGCTGGTTGGTCTGGGTGCGGACGCCCTGCTGCGGCGCGTTGATCGGCAGCTGGAGGTAGTTCGGCCCGACGCGATAGCGCTGGGTGTCCGAGTAGGAGAGCGTCCGGCCCTGCAGCATCTTGTCGTCGGAGAAGTCGATGCCGTCGACCAGCACGCCCGTGCCGAATGCCGACTGCTCCACTTCCGCGAAGAAGTTGTCGGGGTTGCGGTCCAGCACCATGCGCCCCACCGGCAGGAGCGGGAACTGGTCCTCGGGCCAGCGCTTGGTGTCGTCGAGCGGGTCGAAATCGAGCTCGGGATGCTCGTCGTCCGCCATGATCTGGACGCAGAACTCCCACTCCGGATAGTCGCCCCGCTCGATCGCGTCGTAGAGGTCGCGGGTCGCGTGGCCGACGTCCTTGGCCTGGATCGCCTCGGCTTCGGGCGAGGTGAGGTTCCGAACGCCCTGCTTCGGCTGCCAGTGGAACTTCACGAGGTGCGCCACGCCCTCGTCGTTCACCAGCTTGTAGGTGTTGACGCCGGAGCCTTCCATTTCGCGGTAGTTGGCCGGAACGCCCCACGGGCTCTTCAGCCAGGTCACCATGTGGAGGCTTTCCGGATGGTGCATGACGAAGTCGTAGAAGCGCCACGTCTCCTGCCGGTTGCTGACGGGATCGGGCTTGAAGGCGTGGATCATGTCCGGGAACTTGATCGCGTCGCGGATGAAGAAGACCTTGAGGTTGTTGCCGACGAGGTCCCAGTTGCCGTCGACCGTCTTCAGCTTCACGGCGAAGCCGCGCGGATCGCGCGCCGTCTCCGGCGATTCCTTTGCGCCGGCGACAGTGGAGAAGCGGACGAAGACGGGGGTCTTCACGCCGGTCTGCGTCAGCACCTTGGCGCGGGTGTACCGGCTCGCCGGCTCGTCGCCGATATTGCCGTAGGCCTTGAACCAGCCGTGAGCGCCGGTGCCGCGCGCATGCACGACGCGCTCGGGAATGCGCTCGCGGTCGAAATGGGTGATCTTCTCGATGAACTGGTAGTTCTCGAGCGTCGCCGGGCCGCGCTCGCCGACCGAACGCAAGCTCTGGTTGTCGGAAACCGGCCGACCCTGCCGGGTCGTGAGAATCCTGTCGTTCATTGGGGTGCCTCGCTGCTCACGACGTCCCAGAAACTGGGATCGAGTCTGCCCATCGATCTAAGCCAGCATGGCCATGTCGGCAAATACAGAAATACTGTTGCACCGATAGGCAACGCCTATCGGGTTGGGCCCGGTCGTTCGGCCGAAAGACCGACCTGCCCAGCCGGAGATCACGCGAAAGCATCCGGCATGGAGGCCTTTCGTCGGGCCATGAAGTCGAGGAGCGCCTCGTCCACGGCCGGATCGAGCGTCGGCCCCTCGTACTCGGCGAGCCACTTCTTCCAGATCCCGTTCGCACGCCGCTCGGCCGTGCTCTCCCCCTCCGCTAGCCATTGCTCGTAGGAATTGTTGTCGGCGACGGTGGAGCGCCAGAAGGCCGTCTCGAAGTTGGCCTGGGTGTGGGCGCAGCCGAGATAGTGGCTGCCCGGCCCCACTTCGCGGATCGCCGCGAGCGCCTGGCCGTTCTCCGACAGGTCCACGCCCTCGCAGAAGCGCTGCTGCATGGCGAGCTGGTCGCAGTCCAGCACGAACTTCTCGTAGCCCGATACAAGTCCGCCTTCGAGCCAGCCGGCGGCGTGGAGCACGAAGTTCGTGCCGGCCAGCACCGTCCCGTTCAGGGTGTTGGCGCTCTCGTATGCGGCCTGCGCGTCCGCCACCTTGGACGCGCAGAGCGCCCCGCCCGTGCGGAAGGGCAATCCGAGCCGGCGGGCAAGCTGCGCCGCCCCATAGGAGACGAGCGTCGGCTCCGGGGTGCCGAAGGTCGGCGCGCCCGATTGCATGGAGATGGACGACGCGAAGCAGCCGAACACGACCGGTGCGCCCGGCCGGCAGAGCTGGGTCAGCGCCGCGCCGGCGAGGACCTCCGCCAGAACCTGCGTGAGCGTGCCCGCGACCGTCACGGGCGACATCGCGCCGGCGAGGATGAAGGGGGTCACGATGGTGCCCTGCCCCGCCCTCGCGTAAGTCTTCAGCGCGCCGAGCATGGTGCCGTCGAAGACCATCGGCGAATTGGCGTTGATGAGCGAGATCATCACGCAGTTCTGCGCGACGAAGTCCTCGCCGAAGACCAACTCCGCCATTCTCACCGAATCGGCGGCCCGGTCCGGGTGCGTGACCGAACCCATGAACGGTTTGTCGGAATAGCGGACATGGCTGTAGACCATGTCGAGGTGGCGCTTGTTCACCGGGACGTCGACGGGCTCGCACACCGTCCCGCCTGAATGGTGGATGGCCGGCGCGAGGTAGGCGAGCTTCACGAAGTTGCGGAAGTCCTCGATCGTGCCGTAGCGCCGCCCGCCGTCGAGGTCGCGCACGAAGGGCGGCCCGTAGACCGGCGCGAACACGGTGGCGTCGCCGCCGATCGTCACCGAGCGCTCCGGGTTGCGCGCATGCTGGGTGAAGACGGCCGGCGCGGTCCCGAGCAGGCTGCGGCACAGCCCGGGCGGGAAGTGCACGCGCGTCCCCGTCACGTCGGCGCCGGCCTCGCGCCAGAGCTGCAGGCTTTCCGGATCCTCCCGGAATTCGATCCCGATCTCCTCGAGGACGGTATCGGCGTTCCGCTCGATCAGCGAAAGCCCCTCATCGTCGAGCACCTCGAAGTTCGAAAGGCGCCTGCGGATGAAGGGCATCTGGACCCCGTCGCCGGCCTGCCGGCGCACACGCCGAGCCCCCGCGCCGCCACGTCTGCGACCCTCGCCAGCGTCCGACATCACCTGGGAACCTCGTTCACGGCCCCGCGGCCGGGAGCCCTTGCTACCAACCCGGCGCGGGCCCGCCGCTCCGGAAGCGGCGCGGCATGACGCATCTGGAGCGCCGTCGCGGCGCCGGCCGGCCGATGGTTGCGGCTCCTGCGGTTTCCAACGCAGCCAGACCCGTATATTGACAGCCGCACGCCGCTTTGCGGCGCTTTTCTTTGCCGGAGCGTCAAGCATGGCCGATGACGACGTCGATCTCAGTGCACTTTCCGACGACGAGCTCGTCGAGCAGATGCACGACGATCTCTACGACGGTCTCAAGGAAGAGATCGAGGAGGGCGTAAACATCCTGCTGGGGCGCGGCTGGACGCCCTACGACGTGCTGACGAAGGCGCTGGTGGAGGGCATGCGGATCGTCGGCGACGACTTCCGCGACGGCATCCTGTTCGTGCCGGAAGTGCTTCTCTCGGCGAATGCCATGAAGGCCGGCATGGCCATCCTTCGCCCGCTGCTCGCGGAAACCGGCGCACCGAAGATCGGCAAGATGGTGATCGGCACGGTCAAGGGCGACATCCACGACATCGGCAAGAACCTCGTCGCAATGATGCTGGAGGGCGCCGGCTTCGAAGTCATCAACCTCGGCATCAACAACGACGTCGACAAGTTCCTGGCGGCGATCGAGGAGCACAAGCCGGACATTATCGGCATGTCGGCCCTGCTCACGACCACGATGCCGTACATGAAGGTCGTGATCGACACGCTCAAGGAAAAGGGAATCCGGGACGACTACATCGTGCTCGTGGGCGGGGCGCCGCTCAACGAGGAATTCGGCAGGGCCGTCGGCGCCGACGCCTATTGCCGGGATGCGGCGGTGGCCGTGGAGACGGCCAAGGAC
>JAEZEK010000284.1 GCA_023417735.1 Pseudomonadota bacterium
GCCGCGCGTCGTGCGCCGGATCGCCGCTGAACGCCTGGCGCGCAATCTCGCCGATGCCGCCCAGCGCGCCGATCACCGCCGACGCCTCCACCGGCATCAGGAAGGTCTTCTGGTTCGGAGAATTGGCGAAGGCGGCGAGCGCCTCGATGTATTTCTGCGCGACGAAATAGTTGATCGCCTGCATGTCGCCCTGCCCGATCGCGCGGCTGACCATCTCGGTCGCCTTCGCCTCGGCCTCGGCCTCGCGCTCGCGCGCCTCCGCGTCACGGAACGCGGCCTCGCGCCGGCCCTCGGCTTCCAGGATCTGCGCCTGCTTCTCGCCCTCCGCACGCAGGATCTTCGCCTCGCGCTCGCCCTGCGCCTCCAGCACGGTGGCGCGCTTCTCGCGCTCCGCCTTCATCTGGCGCGCCATGGAATCGATCAGGTCGCGCGGCGGATCGATGTCCTTGATCTCGATGCGGGTGATCTTGATGCCCCAGGGGGAGGCGGCCGCATCCACCACACGGAGCAGGCGCTCGTTGATCTCGTCGCGGTTCGACAGCAATTCGTCGAGGTCCATCGAGCCCATGACCGAGCGGATGTTGGTCATGGTCAGGTTGACGATCGCGTTCTCGAGGTTGTTCACCTCGTATGCCGCCTGCGGCGCGTTGAGGACCTGGTAGAAGCCGACGCCGTTCGCCGTCACGGTCGCATTGTCGCGCGTGATGACCTCCTGGCTCGGCACGTCGAGGACCGTTTCCATCATGTTCATGCGGGCGCCGACGCGGTCGACGAACGGGACGATCAGGTTCAGCCCGGGATGCAGAGTCCGGGTGTATCTCCCGAACCGCTCGATCGTGTAATTGTAGCCCTGCGGCACCGTCTTGATCCCGGAAAACAGGACCAGGACCACCAGGATCACCAGAACGATGACCGCAATGTCGAAGCCGATCATGCCAATCCCCCGCCGCGGCCGCCCCCGTGCCGGCCCGTTTGAGGCGGCATCCTATAGCAGGCCCGGCCCGGCGGCGACTTAGATCCAGCCCTGGAGCTCGCGCAGCACCACGGTCGAGATCACGCGCATGCCCTGGACGCTGTCGTTGAGGCAGGGGATGTGCGCGAACTTTTCGCCGCCGTGCTCGTGGAAGAACTCCGCGTTCTGCTCGGCGATCTCCTCCAGCGTCTCCAGGCAATCCGAGACGAAGCCGGGATTGAGCACCGCCAGCCGCTTCACGCCCTCGTCGGCGAGCCGCTTCACGGTCTCGTCGGTGTAGGGCTTCAGCCATTCCTCCGGCCCGAAGCGCGACTGGAACGTCGTGATCAGCCGGCCCTTCGGCCAGCCGAGCCGCTCGGAGAGCAGCCGCGACGTCTTCTGGCAGTGGCAGTGGTACGGGTCGCCCTTGTCGAAGTAGGATTGCGGGATGCCGTGATAGGAGGCGATCACCACCTCGGGCTCGAAGTCGAGGCCGGCGAGCTTGGCCTCGATGGTCTCCGCCAGGGCGTCGATATAGACCGGCTCGTCGTGGTAGGGCGGCACCGTGCGGATCGCCGGCTGCCAGCGCATCGCCATCAGCGCCTCGAAGGCCTTGTCGTTCACCGTCGCCGTCGTCGAGGCGCTGTACTGCGGGTAGAGCGGGAAGACCAGGATGCGCTCGCAGCCCTGCTGCTGGAGATGCTCCAGCCTCTCCTTCATGGAGGGCCGGCCGTAGCGCATCGCCCAGTCCACGGTGACGTCGGGCTCGGTGGCGAGTTCGGCGGCGAGCTTTTCGGCCTGGGCGCGCGTGAAGGTCCTGAGCGGCGATTCGTTCCGCTCGCGGTTCCAGATCTTGTCGTAGGCCGCGCCGCTCTTCTTCGGCCGGGTGCTGAGCACGATGCCCTGCAGGATCGGGTACCACACGGCGCGCGGCCACTCGATCACCCGCCTGTCCGACAGGAACTCGCTGAGGTAGCGCCGCATCGGCCAGTAATCGGTGCCGTCCGGCGTGCCGAGGTTCACGAGCAGCACGCCGATGCGTTTCGCCCGCACCGGCGGATGGTCGGCCGGCAGCCTTACCGCCATCATCTCGTCGCGGCGCTGGTCGCCGTTCGGGGTGCGTTCCAGCACGTCGGGCCTCCTGAATGATCGCGTGAGCATAAGGCGCTGCGGGAGCGCGAATTCAACCCCGTCGCATGGGCCACGTGGTCACGGTCGCGTGCGGCTCGTGCGCTCCCGGCGCGCGGCCCTGACGCGGACCGGCTGCCACGGCCGCCGCCGCCGATGCTGCTGGCACGCGGCTTGGATCGGCCGATGCGGCGGAGCGCGGCTTCGCGGCATGAGGAGTTCGAGATGTGCATTGGTGACGACAGGTCCTGCCCGGAGTTCGAGCAACACAGGGCGGCGTTCATGGCCGAAATGGACCATGAGCGGCGCTCGTTCCTGAGGTCGGCCTTCGTCGGCGCCGGCGGGCTTTCCGCGCTTGGCGCCGGCGGGCTTTCCCTGATCACGCCGGCCATGGCCGAGATGGCCGCCGCGCACCAGCCTGCGCAGAAGCAGCACGTGCACCTGCCCGCGAACGACCAGACCGTCCACTGGGGCTATTTCAGCAAGCTGCTGGAGCCGCGGGCCCGCGTGCGTTCGGGCGACTACGTCACGGTCGAGACGCTCACCCACCACGCCAATGACGACGCCGAGCGCATGGTCGAGGGCGATCCGGGCGCCGAGAGCGTCTATCACTGGACGAAGGACCGGAAGAACGTCGATCGCCGCGGCGCGGGCCCGATGGACGCCTCGGTCTACGGCCGCGGCGCCGGCGAAGGCATGGGCGTGCACATCATGACCGGCCCGATCTACGTCGAGGGCGCGGAGCCGGGCGACGTGCTCGAGGTCCGCATCCTCGACGTGACGCCGCGCCCTTCGGCGAATGCCCAATTCAAGGGCAAGGCTTTCGGCAGCAACGCGGCCGCCTGGTGGGGCTTCCACTACAAGGACCTCGTGACCGAGCCCAAGGAGCGCGAGGTCGTCACGATCTACGAGATCGACGCGACCGGCGAGCGGAACTGGGCGCGCGCGGTCTACAATTTCCGCTGGGTGCCGCAGACGGACCCGTTCGGCGTCGTCCACCAGACCATCGACTACCCGGGCGTGCCGGTCGATCATTCCACGACCACCCGGAATTTCGACGTGCTGAAGAACGTCCGCGTGCCGATCCGGCCGCATTTCGGCGTGATCGCGCTTGCGCCGAGGGAGGCCGATTTCGTCGATTCCATCCCGCCCGGCTATTTCGGCGGCAACATGGACAACTGGCGCATCGGCAAGGGCGCGACCATGTACTACCCGGTCGCGGTCGAGGGCGCGCTCGTCTCGATGGGCGACCCGCACGCCTCGCAGGGCGATTCGGAGCTGTGCGGCACCGCGATCGAATGCTCCCTCACCGGCACGTTCCAGCTCATCGTGCACAAGAAAGCCGATCTCGCCGGGACGGCCCTCGAAGGGCTCGATTACCCGATGCTCGAAACCAAGGACGACTGGGTCGTCCACGGCTTCACCTACCGCAACTACCTCGAGGAGCTCGGGCCGCAGGCGCAGTCGGAGATCTACGGCAAGTCGTCGGTGGACGGCGCGCTGCGCGACGCGTTCCGCAAGATGCGGCAGTTCCTCATGCAGGTGAAGGGACTGACGGAGGACGAGGCGATCTCGCTGATGTCGGTCGGCGTCGATTTCGGCATCACGCAGGTCGTCGACGGCAACTGGGGCGTCCACGCCATCATCCGGAAGGAGATCTTCGCCGGAGAGGTGGCCTAGCCCTTGCGCAGCCCGTAATGCTGGAAGCCGGTCGGCATTCTGACCGGCTTCTTCGCGGAGATGGTGCGCGAGTTCACGCCCGCCCAGGCGATCTCGCCGGAGAGCCGGCCGTACTCGATCTTCGGGCAGCGGTTCATGACCACCCTGATCCCTGCCGCCTCGGCCTTCTCGGCGGCTGCGTCGTTGCGGATGCCGAGCTGCATCCAGATCACCTTGGGCAGCGGATCGAGCGCGAGCGCCTCGTCCGTGATCCGCGCCGCGGCCTCCGCGTTGCGGAAGATGTCGACCATGTCGACCGGCTCGGGAATGTCGCCGAGCGAAGCCCGGACCGTGCGCCCGAGGATGGTCTGCCCCGCGAGCCCCGGATTGACCGGGTGAACCGCGTAGCCCTTCGAGAGCAGGTACTTCTGGACGAAATAGCTCGGCCGGACCTCCTTGTGGCTCGCCCCGACGATGGCGACGGTGCGGACGCCGTCCAGGATCTGCCGGATGTATTCGTCGGAATAGCTGTCGTGGTTCACCGGGCGCTCCAGTCCGGGCGGCGCTTCTCGACGAAGGCGCCGATGCCCTCCTGCGCCTCCTCCATCAGCATGTTGTCGACGATGGTGGCCGTGGCGAAGCGGTACGCGTCCGCGACCGGCATCCGGAGCTGCTCCTGGAAAGCCCTCTTGCCGAGCGCGAGCACCGCGGCGGGCCGCGCGAGCAGGCGGGCGACCACCTCGTCCGTCTCCGCGCGCAGCCTCTCCGGCGCGGCGACCCGGCTGACGAGCCCCGCATCGCGCGCCCGCGCGGCGTCGATCATCGTCCCCGTCATCAGCATGTCGAGGGCAGTCTTGGGCGCCACGTTGCGGGAGAGCGCGACCATCGGGGTCGAGCAGAACAGGCCGAAATCGATGCCGTTCACGCCGAAGCGCGCAGCGGTGGAAGCGATCGCGATGTCGCAGGAGGCGACGAGCTGGCACCCGGCCGCCGTCGCCAGCCCGCCGACCTCCGCCACGACCGGCTTCGGCAGGCTCTGGATCGACTGCATCATGCGGGAGCAGGACCCGAAGACCGCCTCGAAATAGGCGCGTCCCCCGTCCGGGTCGCTTCGGCGTGCGGTCATTTCCTTGAGGTCGTGCCCACCTGAGAAGATCGCGCCTTCGCACGCGATGACGACGGCGCGGATCGCCTCGTCCGCCGCGGCGCGGTCGAGCGCGTGCTGGAGCGCGCCGATTATGGCCTCGGAGAGCGTGTTGGCGGGCGGCGCGGCGAGCACGAGCCGCATCACCCCGGGCTGCGGCGCCTCGCTGCGCAACGGCCCCGCCGCTGCGAGCGGCCTTGCGATCTCGCCGGGCATGACGCTACCTCCGTCGCCGAACCTAGTGCCACGACGCTGCGGAGGCCAGCCCGCCATGACGTTCCGCCCGGTCATGAGGATCGAGGAGGTCGCCGCCTTCCTCGAGCGGGAGTTCCCGCAGATCCAGGCGGGCGGCCGGCCCTATTCGATCGCGGCGATCGGCCCGGGCAGCGCGACGCTGCGGCTCGACCCCAGCGACGCGCATCTCCGCCCGGGCGGGACCGTTTCGGGCCCGACGCTCTTCGCGCTCGCCGACCTCGCGGCCTACGTCGCGATCCTCGCGCATATCGGCCCGGTCGCGCTCGCCGTCACCACCAACCTCAACATCAACTTCCTGCGCCGGCCGCCGCTCGCCGCGCTCATCGGAGAGTGTCGAATCCTCAAGCTCGGCAAGCGCTTGGCGGTCACCGAGGTGACGATCCGCGGCACCGCGGACGAGGAGATCGTCGCCCATGCCACCGCGACCTATTCCATCCCGCCGCGCTGACGGTATTACCATACCGTTATGCTAAACCCCTGCTATCATTGCACTTATCAGAAGGCGCTTGACACGTCAGGCGCGGCTGCGTATGTCGCGCCGATCGCTCGCCCGATTGTCTCGGTGCGGGCCTTTCTATGCCCTCCGAAGAGGACCGAGATGAAAACCTATTCCGCGAAGCCGGCGGAGGTCGAGAAGAAGTGGATTCTCATCGACGCCGAAGGGCTCGTCGTCGGCCGGCTTGCGACGCTCGTCGCCAACCGTCTGCGCGGCAAGCATAAGCCGACCTACACCCCGCATGTCGATTGCGGTGACAACGTCATCGTCGTCAATGCCGACAAGGTCGTCTTCACCGGCGCCAAGCTCGACCAGAAGAAGTACTACCGCCACACCGGCTATCCGGGCGGCATCAAGGAGCAGACCGCTCGCAAGGTGATCGAGGGCCGCTTTCCGGAGCGCGTCGTCGAGAAGGCGGTGGAGCGCATGGTCCCGCGCGGCCCGCTCGGCCGGCAGCAGATGAAGAATCTGCGCGTCTATGCCGGCGGCGAGCATCCCCACACGGCGCAGCAGCCCGAGGTGCTCGACGTCGCCGCCCTCAACAAGAAGAACGCACGGAGCGCCTGACCATGGCACAGACCCTCCAGGATCTCGGGGCGCTCGCCACCGAAACCGCCGCGCCGGAAGCCCCGGTGCACGTCCAGAAGCTCGACGCCCACGGCCGCGCCTATGCCACCGGCAAGCGGAAGGACGCCGTCGCCCGCGTCTGGGTGAAGCCGGGCACCGGCCGCATCATCGTCAACGAGAAGGACTACACCGAGTATTTCGGCCGTCCCGTGCTCCAGATGATCATCCAGCAGCCGATCCTGCTCACCAACCGCGACGGCCAGTACGACATCATGGCGACCGTCTCCGGCGGCGGCCTTTCGGGCCAGGCCGGCGCGCTGCGCCACGGCCTCTCCAAGGCGCTGACGCATTACGAGCCGGAGCTGCGCCCGGTGCTGAAGAAGAACGGCTTCCTGACGCGCGACCCGCGCGTCGTGGAGCGCAAGAAGTACGGCCGGGCCAAGGCGCGCCGGAGCTTCCAGTTCTCCAAGCGCTGATCGCGCACGCAGCGCAAGCATTCGGGCGGGCCGTCGGCCCGCCCGTTTTCTGTTTGCGGGCATGCGTTCCTGCGGCATCATCCCTGGTCGGGAGGGACTCCGATGCCCATGCTC